>CAYGGL010000007.1:34609-37343 GCA_964349215.1 uncultured Acidimicrobiaceae bacterium
GCGCCGGCAGCCCCTGCTTCTTGGGCTCTAAGCAGAGCCATTTCCGGTTCAGTTAGCGACTGTGTAGATATAAATGGCCTTGAGATGGATATGGGTTCATGGCCCGTGATCCCTCGTGCCGGGCTTGGCAAGATCTCAAACCTGTCAGCCAATGCCGATTCCATCGATCTCAATGGACTTCGTCTCAGCGGCGTGGAGTTCTCGATCGAAAAACTCTCTTACTCTCCCATGCAGTGGATCGGCCGAGATGGCCCCGTTACGATCAAGAAGGGCAAGACCACCGCACATATAACCGAAGCTGACCTCAATGCTTACATGAGCAAAGACTTGCCGGGCCTCAGGGTGGATCTAACCGGTGACAAACTGACACTTAACGTTGCCCTCCCATTGATTGGCAACATATCGGTGCCACTAAAACTCGAACTAGATAACGGTGGTCTGCTGCTCACCGCCAATCTCGATGACACAGCGCCAACAATTTCAAGTTTGCTTCCGAGTCTGCGCGTTGATCCCCCACTTGGCATGGAAATGACCAAGCTAGATATTGCCGACGGCTCTATTTCTATGGCTGCAAATTTTGAGATTGACGGAAAGCTCCAGCCAATTGCGTGTGACGCAGCAGGCGGAGTGAAGCTCTCCAGCAGAAACTAAGACTCGCAATCTCACGGGCTCTCTTGAGTCAGTGAATCGAGAGCAATCGAAACGTTGGTATTAATTTGTTCGTGAACCAAGACGTTTTGTTTGCGCTCGGTTCTGACCAAAACCACATGGGTGCCAGGAGCTTGTTTCGCAACAAGTAGTGCGGCATCCAAGCCTTGTGGGTCATGAGCCTCAATAGTGGCCAAGCCATGGGCCGCAATTAGACCGACCAGATCTACCGACTGAGGGGTTCCGAAGAGCTGTTCAAAGCGAGATTGATCCAACGCGCTCGCTGGAGGTAGGAAAGAGAAAATTCCTCCACCTCGGTTGTCAATAACCACGATCGTGAGATCGACATTGCGAGCCGCCAGGTTCAACAAGCCATTGGTGTCGTGAAGAAATGCAAGATCACCAATCAAAAGAGTTGTCGGGCGCTCACTTGCCAATGCAATGCCAACAGCAGTGGAAACCACTCCGTCAATGCCATTTGCTCCACGATTGGCGACAATCCGAATGCCATTACGTGGTTGCCCAAAACATTCCACATCACGAATAGGCATCGACGATGAAACCAAAAGAGTTGAATCGTCAGGAAGACTTTTCAGCACCTGGCGGGCTACTCCAGGTTCGCTGATCTCACTTCTATCAAGTGTCGTCTCAATAACTTTTTGTGCTGCATCTTCAGCTGACATCCATGACGATAACCATGAGCCATTGTTAGAAATATTTCCTGAGGCAGTGAAGCGTTCAGATAATGCTCGACACCATGTAGATGGATCTCCAGATATGACCCAATCAGCAAGTCGTGCAGGGTCTATCCATGGTTTGGACCCATTGATCAATACTTGGGTTGCACCGCTATTGCTGAGCCACCCATTCAAGACCTTTGATGCAGGCAGGTCGCCAAGACGAACAACCACCTCGGGACGGTGTGAGTCTGCGAAACCTTGATTGCGCAAAAGTGCGTCAAAGGCGCCGACAGTATTTGGCCCCGGCACACGACACCCAGATCGGGGATCAGCCAATACCGGCCATTGAGTAACGCCCGCCAAAGCTTGCACATCAGCCGGGTTAAGGCCAGGACCCCCTGCGACTATCACCCCCCGTTCGAAGCGAAGTGCGGCAACAATTTCATCGACGTTAGCTGCTTGTGGCTCGACTCTGCTGGCAATCGGCTGGTGCCAAGGTCGGCCATCGCCTCTGGGTGCTGGCAAATCATCTGGCTCGCCCAATAGGGGTTCGGCAAAGGCCAGGTTCAAATGAACCGGACCTGGATTTGCCCCAGTTGTCTCTGCTACTGATCGTGCAGCCAATGAACGCCAAGCTTCGATCGGAAAACTATCAGCGAGTCCTGGCTCAAAGAACCAACGGACAGAGCGGCCATAGAGATGGGTTTGATCAATGGCCTGAGGAGCACCCACGTCATGAAGTGAAGGGGGGCGATCAGCTGTGCACACCAAGAGAGGAACCTGCGCATAGCTGGCCTCGACGACTGCTGGATGAAGCTCGACTGCCGCAGTTCCACTTGTGGTTAAAACCACTGCCGGATGCTGAGTCAACATCCCTATTCCCAGTGCCATAAACGCTGCTGAGCGCTCGTCAAGATGAACGTGCACATTCATATTCTTTGCTTGAGCCAGTGCGAGTGCGAGAGGAGTTGAGCGCGAGCCTGGGGAGATCACTGCATGACGAACTCCACAACGAATCCACTCGTCGACCAGCGTTGCGGCAAAGGTTGCCTGTGTAGTCATGTCAAGATGCTTTCATGCTCTGGTCACAATGCGACGGAATAGGCCAAAGGCTCGTAATGGTTCATGGCTTTACTCAGACTCAACAATGTTGGGGAGAACTTATACCCGAGTTGGTGTCCGAGTTCGAAGTGGTGACGATAGATGCCCCTGGACACGGCAGATCTTCCGATATTGCAGCCGACCTTGTCGACACTGCGTCGTTGCTTGCCGAGGCTGGTGGTAATGCCATTTATCTTGGCTACTCGATGGGGGCAAGGATGTGTCTGCACCTTGGGCTTAGCTATCCCCACTTGGTCAATGCCTTGATTTTGGTCAGCGGTACAGCCGGAATTGAAGACTTGGAG
>CAYGGL010000008.1:0-31512 GCA_964349215.1 uncultured Acidimicrobiaceae bacterium
CGACAAGCTTTGAGACAAGGCGATCTAGACGCCGCAAACCGCATGTTGGGACGATCCCACGAAGTAAAAGGGGTGGTTGAAAAAGGCGATCGGCGCGGGCGTGAGTTGGGATTTCCCACTGCAAATGTCTCGGTAGCCCCTGATCGCTGCTTGCCAACAGATGGTATTTACGCCGGCTGGTATCAGAGACCCGACGGATCTCGCCATGCTGCTGCCATTTCTCTTGGACGCCGTCCCACCTTTTATAGAGACGGAGGCCCTTTGTTGCTCGAGGCCCACCTGTTGGACTTCAATGGCGATTTATACGGTGAGCAGGCAAAGGTGAGGTTTGTGAAACGCCTTAGGGGTGAGGAGAACTTCGACTCAATCAACGCTTTGGTTGATCAGATCCAGCGTGATGTTGAAGCGACCCGTGAAGCTTTACGGCGATGAGGTGGCAGAACGGCTCAAATAAGGTTAGCCTGGGGGGAATCATGCACGGGTGCATGAGCCTCGATATCGGTTGGCGACTTCGAGGCCAAAGCTATAGACAAGGGATTTACACACTTTATGCTCGAAAAGTCCGTAACCATAAGCGAGCACCGCACCCACGAGACCGATACCGGTTCGCCTGAAGTACAGATCGCCTTGCTAACTGAGCGAATCAACCACCTCAATGACCATCTTCAAGTGCATAAGAAAGATCATCACACTCGACGAGGTCTTTTGAAGCTTGTGGGTAAGCGCAAGAGATTGCAAGCCTATCTTCGCAATAATGACATTGAGCGCTACCGAGCGATCAACGCGCGTCTCGGTTTGCGTCGATAAATATCGACTGGGCAACAACGTGTTGTCCGGTAGCGCGTCTAGATCATGGGCGCGCCAACAATGCAGCGGTTTGGGGTCAGCTGCCAGTCGAAGAGTTCTCAGAGTCTGAGAGCTCATCGACTGGGAACTGGCCGGCCGCTGCTCAACCGAAAGGAGAGCGAGCATGGCTGAGCCCATTGCCGTCTCATGTCCCATTTCCGGGACAGATAAAACCCTGTCATTCGAGACAGGGAAACTTGCCCAACAATCACAAGGTGCAGTTGTCGCCAGTATTGGGGAGACCACTGCGTTGGTTACTGCCAATGCTGCGAAATCAGTGCGGGACGGGATTGATTTTTTCCCACTGACCGTTGACGTAGAAGAACGAATGTATGCAGCCGGGAAGATTCCCGGGTCGTTTTTTCGTCGTGAAGGTCGACCGACCGATAACGCCATTTTGACCTGTCGTTTGATCGACCGACCGCTTCGTCCAAGTTTTGCCGAAGGCTTTCGTAATGAGACCCAAGTTGTCGCCACCATCTTGGGTGCCGACTTGGAAAATCCTCATGACGTTTTGGCAATCAACGGAGCATCGGCTGCCTTAATGCTCTCGGGCATACCTTTCCAAGGCCCCATTGGTGCCGTGCGTTTGGCGCGCAGCATTGAAGGAACGTGGATCGCACATCCCACTTATGAAGAAGGTGATGGGTCCACTTTTGAGATAGTGGTCGCTGGTCGAGAGATCAATGGCGATATTGCCATCATGATGGTCGAAGCCGGCGGGACCGAACGGGCTTGGGAGTATTACGAAGCCGGTGCACCAAAGGTCACCGAGGAAGTAATCGCCGATGGCCTCGAAGCGGCAAAGACCTGGATTCGTGAGTCAATCGAGTTGCAGCGTCAACTTGTTGACAGGGCCGGAGTACGCCCGACCCTCAGCTTTGTTCCCCAGATTGACTACGGTGACGACATTTATGGGGAAGTCGAAGCAATGACGGGACCCACCTTGTCAGTTGCGATGGCAATCGTTGACAAAACCGAGCGCAATGCCGCAGTCGATGAGATCACTCAGACGGCTGTTGACGATCTTTCCGAAAAGTTTGAAGGTCGCGAGAGCGAAATCAGAGCAGCAGTCCGTTCGGTAACCAAAAAGGTTGTTAGAAAGCGCATCGTCGAAGAAGGCCTGAGAATTGATGGTCGCAAAGCCGGCGATCTGCGTCCAATTACTGCTGAGGTTGGGCTGATTGGCACGTCTCATGGTTCGGGGCTCTTCCAACGTGGAGAAACCCAAGTGCTAAACGTTTGCACCTTGGGCATGCCTCGCATGGATCAAATGCTTGACACGATCGGCACTGACGAGCGCAAGCGCTATATGCATCATTACAACATGCCGCCTTCTGCCAATGGTGAAACTGGGCGAGTGGGAAGTCCCAAGCGACGTGAGATAGGCCATGGTTTGTTGGCCGAACGTGCTCTTCTACCTGTCGTCCCATCTAAAGCCGAGTTCCCTTACACTCTTCGCCTCGTATCTGAAGTGCTTGCCTCAAATGGCTCAACTTCAATGGCATCAGTTTGTTCCAGCAGCCTCTCGCTGATGGACGCCGGTGTTCCCATTAAGGCCCCCGTTGCCGGTATTGCTATGGGCTTGGTATATGCCGAGGGCATCTATACAGCACTAACCGACATCTTGGGCGCCGAAGATGCCTATGGCGATATGGACTTCAAAGTTGCCGGTACCGCTGACTTCGTTACCGCTTTGCAGCTCGACACAAAAATTGAAGGCCTGCCGGCCGACGTGTTGGCATCGGCATTGCATCAAGCCAAAGTAGCTCGCTTGGCGATCTTGGACATTATGAACAAGACCATTTCGACTCCTCGTGACGAGGTTGGAGATACTGCTCCCAAGATTGTCAGCTTCGATATTCCAATCGACAAGATCGGTGAGGTTATCGGGCCAAAGGGCAAGGTCATTAACGCTTTGCAACAAGAAACTGGTGCCGATATCGCTGTCGACGATGACGGAATGGTTGGTACGGTCACTATTGGATCAACCGATGGTGGAGCGGTTGCCGAGGCACGCCGTCGTATCGAACTGATCCTTGATCCGCCAACAGCCAAGGTCGGAGCTGTCTATATGGGCAAGGTTGTCAACGTCACCAAATTCGGCGCCTTTGTCAACATCCTCCCAGGACGTGATGGGCTTCTTCATATCTCAAAACTTGGAAGCGGCAAGCGCATCGAACGAGTGGAGGACGTCCTCAACCTTGGTGACAGCATTGAAGTGCGAGTCGATGATGTTGACCCCCAGGGGAAGGTGTCCTTGTCGCCTGCAGCTGAAGATGGCCCAGTAGCAGATGATCATTCGTCACCATCCGATAGGCCGAGCGCTTCGCAAGATGATGCCCCACAAGACGATGCATCCGAAGATGATGCGTCCCAAGATGATTCCTCTCAAGCCGGCGGTCCCGTTGCAAAGGTTTCTTTTGAAGATGCCTTTGACGCCGAGCTCCGTGACGAGTTCGGCGATCTTGGGCCTGCTTCAAGCAGCGGTCGAGGATCGGGTGGCGGTCGTCCAGGCGGACGCCCCCGTCGACGCAACTGACCGTTCGCGTCACCCAGTTGCCTAGTGGCATCAGGGTGATCACCGAGAACATCACTCACGCTCGATCAGTGGCAATTGGCTACTGGGTTGGAGTGGGTCGTAGAGATGAGCCCGCATTAAGTGCGGGCTCATCTCATTTTCTTGAGCATTTACTGTTCAAGGGTGGGAACAAAAGAGATGCTTCGGCAATAGCTCGTTCTATTGACGCCCTTGGGGGCGAGATGAACGCCTTTACCACTCAAGAGCACACTGCTTACTACCTACGCTTACCCCAAGACTCCATAGATTTTGGTCTTGACCTGTTGGCCGAAGTTGTCTTTGAGCCAGAATTTAGATCCCACGAACTAGAGGTCGAGCGCCAGGTAATCCTTGAAGAGATTTCGGTCGAACTCGATGCACCTGAAGATCAGGTGATGTCGGTATTGGCTGAAGCGATATTTCCTGATCATCCGCTTGGTCAAGATGTGTTGGGCACGCCCCAGACCATCAAGACTTTAGGCGTTGAAGATATAGCCCGATTCCATGATCGCTGGTATCAGCCGCTCAATATGGTCGTCGCTGCAGCCGGAGCAGTGGAACACGAAAAGGTAGTCGGGGGAGTCGAGCGAGGTCTTGTAGCTGCAGGAGGGAGAACCGGAGGAATAGCTCCCATTCGCATCACCCCGAACCTCTCGCCAAAGCACCTGGGCGTCAAGAAACGAAAGACCGAACAGGCTCATCTGGCTATAGCGTTGCCGGGTTTCAGCCATCACGATGATGACCGCTTTGCATTAGCGATTTTTAATCAAGTCTTAGGTGGGGGAATGTCGAGCCGGCTTTTCCAATCGGTTCGTGAACAGCGGGGATTGGCATATTCCGTTTATTCATCGACAGTTAGTTATGTCGATTGCGGGGCACTGGTTATTTATGCGGGCACTTCTCCGAGTCGAGCGCATGAGACCTATGACTTGATTCAAGATGAGCTTGAGCGCTGTGTAAAGAATGGAATTGACGACGAAGAACTGTCTATCGCCAAGGGATACATGAAGGGGGCGACAATGCTCGCCCTGGAAGATGCCGGTGCATGTATGTCTCGAATTGGTCAAGCATGTTTGGAAGATGATGAGGTCTTAGAGACCGACGAACTTATTGAGCGCTTCGAAATCGTGAGCGCTGATGACGTGAAGCGAGTTATTGAACGAGTCATACGAACCGACCAACAATCTTTCTCAATGGTGAGTCCAATACCTAAGAGACACGTCGAGAAATGGATAAATCGCTCTGGTCTCGATTACAAGCAAGAATGGCTGGAATGACTATTCGAGTAGGAGTCTTTGGTGCCGCCGGGCGCATGGGACGTACGGTTTGCCAAGCAGTTGTCAACGATGCCGACCTAGAACTTGTTGCCGCAGTTGACCTGCAACATGCCGGTCTTGACCTCCGACCTGTTACTGGAGTCGATCTTGATTTGAGCATTGCTCCTACTGCTGATGCATTCAGGGATGCAGGCGTGCAAGTTGCAATCGATTTTACGGACGCGGTTGCGGCACGCGAGAACCTTGCTTGGTGTGCATTAAACAGTGTTCATGCTGTAGTCGGTACCACCGGGTTGAGCGATAGTGATCTAGATCGAGTTCGCAAGACGTTCGTGACCAGCAATTGTGTTGTGGCGCCAAACTTTGCCATCGGGGCTGTCTTGATGATGCGTTTTGCCGAGATGGCTGCTCCTTATTTTGAAACTGCAGAGATCATCGAACTACATCATGAAGAAAAAACCGATGCCCCGTCGGGAACGGCCATGTTGACAGTCGCCCGAATGGCTGAGGCTTCAAATGAATGGATTGCAGACCCGACAAAAACAGAGGTATTGCCCGGAGCCAGAGGCGCCAAGGGCCCCGCGGGGATTCCTGTGCATTCCATACGACTGCGTGGTCTCGTGGCCCATCAAGAAGTTTTGCTTGGAACAACCGGCCAGTCTTTGAGTATTCGTCATGACTCTTATGACCGCAGTTCCTTTATGCCCGGTGTCATTCTTGCCACCAAGGCGGTCGCCGATAGGCCCGGTCTTACGGTTGGTCTCGATTCTCTTCTTGGTCTTTAGCTTCTTGTCCTACCTCTAGTTCCTGCTCGAGTAGTCCTTGTTCGAGTTCGATTTCATGTTCGATCTCATGCTCGAGTTCGCTTAATGCCTCAAGCTCACCTTTGCCGCTGAAGTGGTCATAGGCCAGCTGCAGAGCGATAGCAGAAACGCCCAAGATGGTCAGGGGAAGCTGATAGTCCTTAAAGAATCCAAGAACGTCCTTAAGGGGCTCTTCGAAAAAGCTTCCGACTTGGCGAATGAGGATCAGACGGAAAATCGTCCCAGAAACATTGAGGCTGAGGAAAGTGACCAATGACATGCGCTGGGCGCCGGCGAAGAGACAGATGTAATTGTTCGGCAATATGAACAGCATCGGGTACATCGCTTTTGAAAACGCCCACTCCGCTTGTTTGAGTGCTTGGCCGATGCTGCCGCCTCTTCGGTTCATCCAATTGATGGCAGTTTCTCCATACCAAAACCCAAGTAGATAAAAGAGCGGGTCGGACAGGAGAAGGCGTCCGGTGCCAACAAGAAAATATGACAACGAATCCAATCGAGCCGAAGCAAGCACCATGTGTCTGTTGCGAGGGTCCAGGGCAATTAGCAACAGCGGGTGGTCAACAGCAAGTTTGGCGACAAATGCCTGGCCAATCTGCGCACCCACAACCAATATCCCGATTGGGACGAGCAGCATGATGAGTCTTCTGCGGCGCTTGACTGGGTCCTCCACCGTCTCAGGTTAGGTGCTGAAGCCTGCCGAGGTAACAATGCCGCATCACTGATCTAGACCAGCGCAAAGCAACTACTCAAGATCGGGACGGCCCTCGCTTGACAAATACCTACTTAACATGCATACTCAGTAATCATCGTCAACTGACTGAGGGTCTATGGCAGTACGCGAAGGACTTCTGATTCTGCTTGCCGACGGGCCCCTTCACGGCTACGGCCTGAAGAGTTCGTTCGAACAGGCGACCGGTGGCGTCTGGCCCCTAAATGTCGGCCAGGTTTACACCACACTCGAACGTCTCGAACGAGATGGCCTTGTCGAGGCGTCCGAAGCAGATGGGGGACAGCGCGCTTGGCGGCTGACCGACCGCGGCCGCGAGGAAATAGAGGAGTGGTGGTGGACGGTACCCGGTGAAGAACCGCCGCCGCGCGACGAGCTCGTACTGAAGACCCTGCTCTCGCTGGCAGGAGATCGAGATCACGCGCTGGAGGTGATCGGCCATCAACGGGACGCTCTTATGGGGTTACTGGCCCAGCGGCGTCGTCAGGCGAAAGGGCGCCGACGCCCCGACGCCGACGGTCTGGCGTCCGAGCTGGTGGTGGACGTGCTCGTTCTACGGGCCGAGGCAGACCTGCGGTGGCTGGACCTGTGTGAAGAACGAGTGATCAACGCCGGCTCGTCCGGCGATTCGACCGAGCCGGTGGCGCGCCATCGGAGAAGGAGCGGAGGCCAAAGATGAGCGTTGTCGAGTTTGTCGATGTAGTGAAGAGCTACGGATCGGGCCCGACGGAGGTGCGAGCGCTGACCGAGGTGTCGCTCAGTGTCGCGCCCGGCGAGATCGTGCAGTGCGTGGCCCATCCGGATGTGGCAAGTCAACGCTGTTGCACCTCGCAGGTGGGCTCGAGGATCCGAGTGCCGGGCGGGTAATAGTGGGCGGACTTGACCTCGCGACACTCGACGCTGGCGAGCGCGCGGAACTTCGGCGGCGGCACGTCGGCTATGTCTTCCAACGCCTCAACCTCCTCGTCGGATTGACGGCGATGGAGAACGTCATGCTGCCCCTGGAGCTTGATGGCTCGGGGACTCGGGAGGCGCGAGCGCAGGCGCGTGAAGCGCTAGCGTCGGTCGGCTTGGATCACCACCTTGACCGGTACCCAGATGACTTCTCCGGCGGCCAACAGCAACGGATCGCTATCGCTAGGGCCATCGTCGGAGCACGGACTCTGCTGCTCGCCGACGAGCCGACGGGTGCGCTCGACAGTCGCACGGGTGAGGCGGTGATCGAGCTTCTCGCATCGCTTCCTGCCGAGCGTGGGACGTCGGTGATCCTGGTGACGCACGAGCCGCGGTATGCGGCCTGCGCAGATCGAGTCGTGTCGATGCGTGACGGCAGAATCGTCGGGGTAACGGACACTCTTGGCCATGACCGAAAGCTCGAGGCAGGCCTCGAGACAGGCCGATGAGCGCACAGGGCGTGGAGACGCCTGGGCGATCCTACTCTGCTCTACGACTGGCGTCGCGCCTGGCCCGGCGCGAGACGGTGCGGCGGCCCTGGCGAACACTGCTCGTTGCGCTCCTCATCGCCGTCCCTGTCGCCGGCATGGTGGTTGCAGCCGTGTGGGTCCGGACCGATCACCAGACCCCGCTCGAGCAGTGGCGGGCGAGCGAAGGTCATGCCGATCTCTACACGACCTCGGGCGCCCAGAGGGGCGTGGTACCACAAGTCGGCGGGCCGACGCTTGAGGAACTGCTCCCACCTGGGTCCCGATCGATGAGTTATCGATCCGAGTACCGTCGCCTGCTGCGAACAACAGCAGGCGAGCGGTCGTTAGCTGTGGTGACTGACCTTCCCATGGCTGACCCGCTCACTGCGCCGATCATCCAGGTGATGTCCGGGCGAGCACCAGAGCGTGCGGGAGAGGTGTTTATCACTCGGAAGGTGGCGAGCGATCTCGATGTCGGGGTGGGCAACACGGTCACACTGGAGCGTCCAAAGGATCTCACATGGACGGTTGTCGGGGTCGGTGAGACGTCTGCTTGGTGGGGCGAGACCAAGGTAGTACTTGGCCCGGGAACGACCTTCCCATGGCGAGACGACCGTGCCATGCTCTCGGACGTCAAGGTGCTGGTTGACCTACCTGACGGCGTAAGCCGCGCACGGCTGGCGGAGCTCTTCCGATTCCCAGGGGGAGTCGAGTTCGCTCCCGGCGTGGTGCCGCCTGGAGTTGTGCCACCCGGCGTCTCGGGAGTGGCCACGCTGGACTGGGATACGTACGACGATGGCAGTAACGATGCCGACAGCATCGCGTGGAGTTGGGTGATCGGTGCACTGGTGCTCACTGTGGCCGGCATCGTCATCGCCGCCGCCTTCGCTGCGGGTGCCGGACGGCAGCTCACGATGATCGGTCAACTCGCAGCGAACGGCGCACCGCCCGCAACGCTTCGTTGTGTGCTCTTTTTGCAAGGGACGTGGACCGGGTTCCTCGGTGTGGCTTTGGGTCTCGGTCTCGCAGCAGCCGCCCTCGCGGTTGCTGCCCCACATGTTGACAACCTACTTAACCGCGATGTCGGCCCCTACTCGTTCCGTTTCGCTGACCTCATCCCGGTCGTCGTCCTCGGCGTCACAGCGGCCACGCTCGCCGCGCTGGTGCCCGCCCGAACAACAGCTCGTATCCCGGTACTCGCCGCACTCGCCGGGCGCCGACCGCTCAATCCTGTCCCGGGTTGGCTCACTGCCACGGGCATGCTGGTCGGCGCTGCAGGCCTGGGTCTCCTCGGTCTTGCCGCACTCGGAGCCAACAGCGGCGAAGGCGGAACCGTCTGGGTGCTCACGGCCGTCATCGGCGGCGTGGCGATCTTGCTTGGAGCCTGTGCGGTCGCTCCTGGCTATGTCAGCGTGCTCGAGCCGCTCGCCGGCCGCCTACGGGGCTCGTCCCGACTGGCTGCACGGAGCCTTGCTCGCCAACGTGCACGCACCGGCGCCGTCGTTTCCGCCGTTTGTGCCACCAGCGCACTCGCCATTGGCGCATCTGCCTTGATGCTCTCCGCCACCGCCAATGACGCCACCGAACCGCAACATATGCGACCTGACGAGGTTCACATCTCAGCCCAGGCGATTGATCCGACCGTAAGCCAGGGACTCGGGCTGGAGGAGTCGTATCCGGTCGATGTGCCCGACGACTACATCGACGAACTGCGGGCTGCCATCCCGGGCACCGAGGTCCACCACATCGAGCAGGTAGGCGTCCCCGGCGCCGGCCAGGATGTGCGATGGGAGGTTCGAGACTTTGTGCCCGCCGAGCCACATCCCATCGGTGAACAGCAGTTCCTCCTCATGAACGGCCCCATGAACGTCGCCTACGGTTACCCCCAGTTCGCCGCAGCCGCAGTCGCAGACGACGAACTGCTTCGCCTCTATGACCTTCCCGCCGGCGTCGCACGGGCCCTCGATGAGAACGGCATCGTGGGCCTTGGTTACCTCCCCGTGCGAGGCACTGCCACGGTGGCCCTGGTGGCCGGTCAGTACGACGGGCCAGGCACAGGACAACAGCCGAGCGTCCGAGAGCTGATCCCGCCGTTCCCGGTCGAGAACGTGCCCTACAGTGACTTCCCGCTCGGCTTCATCCCCAGAATCTTGGTAACACCGTCACGGGCCGAAAGCCTTGGTCTCGTGCCGAGCGCGAGCCTCATCGTCCTTCGCACACCAGAGCCGCTCTCCGACGCCGACCGAGTGGCATTGCAGAACATCTCCGACGACTACAGCGACCTCATCTTGGACTCACGACGGTCCGGGGACGAGATCGTCTCGCCGAACTTCAGCGTGTCTTACCCCAGCGCAACACTGAACCCCAGGCTTATCGAGGCCTTGTTGACGGCGGCAGCGCTCGTCCTCAGCCTGTTCGTTGTCGCGGTCAGCCTCGCTCTCGCCGCTGCCGAGACCCGCGACGAACGTGACGTCCTCGTCGTCATCGGTGCACCGCCGCCCACGATGCGTCACACCAGTGGCCGCAAGGCGTTCCTGCTCACCCTTTTGGGCGCCGCTCTAGCGGTCCCTGTCGGATTCTTGCCCGTATCAGTGTTCACTGCCGCCAGCGAGCACGACGCTCCACTGGTCTTTCCTTGGCGCGTCGTGCTGCTCCTCGTTGCCGCCGTCCCGATTGTCTCCGCACTTGCCACAACCGCGTTCAGCGGCATCACCCTTCGACTTCGACCGGTCCGCATCTCGACAATGGCCTCCGATTGAGTACGGCGGGAAGCGCCTAAGCCAATGGCGATGTAGTGTCATGGCGTTCAATTGCTACAAGTCTCGGGGGTATTGATGTCAAGTCTTAAACAGGGCCTTATGCAAGATGTGCCACTTGCTCTTCCTCATTTCTTTCATCGCGCTGAGCGACTTTTCCCTGGCAAAGAGATTGTCAGTGCAACGGGCGCCGGCACTCTTGAGCGAACAACCTATGGGCAATGGGCTGAGCGCACACGACGCCTCGGTGGCGTGCTGGACACTCTTGGCATAAGTGAGAGCGGCCGAGTGGCGACCTTCGCTTGGAATTCGGCCCGTCACTTGGAACTTTATTTTGCTGCTCCCTGCACGGGCAGGGTTTTGCACCCGTTGAATCTGCGACTTTTCCCAGAGCAGTTGACCTATATAGTCAATCATGCTGAGGATGAAGTGATCTTCGTCGACCGTTCTCTTGTGGCAATGCTTTGGCCATTGATGAAGTCCTTTAAAACAATTCGCCATGTTGTGGTTATGGACGACGGTCGCGGTGATATTCCGACTGATGATGGGCCTGAACGACATGATTACGAGGAACTTCTAAGCGCCGCTTCTCCGGTTGATTTTCATATAAGTGATGAGAATCGAGCGGCATCTATGTGTTACACGAGCGGTACGACCGGCAACCCAAAGGGAGTGGTTTATTCCCATCGCTCGACTTGGCTACACACCTTGGCGGTCATGGCAGCAGATGCTTTGGGCGTACGTGAAAGTGATGTCATCTTGCCTGTTGTTCCGATGTTCCATGCCAACGCTTGGGGTTTGGCTCATGCGGCGGTGGCTAGCGGAGCTTCCCTTGTGATGCCTGGTCCTGATCTGTCACCTGTTGCGATTGCAAATCTGATCGAGAATGAACGGGTAACGGTTGCAGCAGGTGTCCCCACGATCTGGATGGGCGTTTTGCCCGAACTCAAAGGTCGCGACACTTCCAGTCTGAGAGCCATTCCTTGCGGTGGGTCGGCCGTGCCAAAAGCGTTGTCCGAGGGATATCGCAAACAGACAGGGCTTGCAGTTCTTCAGGCATGGGGAATGACAGAGACCAGCCCGGTTGCTTCTGTAGGGATGATCAAATCGGCCTTTGCCAATAGCTCAGAAGATGAGTTGGCTGATCTGCGTACAACCGTTGGTCTTCCTGTTGTAGGTGTGGAAATCCGTGTTGTTGAGCCGGACACTGTTAATGAGTTGGCTTGGGACGGTAAAAGTTCGGGAGAGCTACAGGCCCGTGGCCCATGGATAGCAAGCTCTTATTACAACGATGATCGCTCGTCTGATTCGTTTACGTCCGATGGTTGGCTGCGCACCGGTGATGTAGCGACGATCGATCCGCAGGGTTACATCCGCCTGGTGGATCGTACGAAAGATCTTGTGAAGTCCGGCGGCGAGTGGATTTCATCGGTCGAATTAGAAAATGAGCTGATGGCCCACCCTC
This sequence comes from uncultured Acidimicrobiaceae bacterium, assembly GCA_964349215.1. Lineage (GTDB taxonomy): Bacteria > Actinomycetota > Acidimicrobiia > Acidimicrobiales > CADCSY01 > JACOTK01. Next base: position 11,880 of record CAYGGL010000008.1, read on the forward strand.
AAGTTGCAGAGGCCGCAGTGATAGGTGTTCCACATAAAAAATGGGGGGAGCGCCCGCTCGCGTGTGTAGTAGTCAAAGAGGGAGAAGAGGTTTCCGAAAAAGAGTTATTGGACTTTCTCGAGCCGCGGGTAGCTAAATGGTGGCTTCCAGAAGCCGTTGTCTTTATTGATGAGGTTCCGAAGACCTCGGTAGGGAAGTTCTCAAAGAAGGATCTTCGAGAGCGATTTGCCGATTATGTCTTTCCAGACAGTTAGTTAGCACTTGTTTGCAGAAGCTAATAGACGGTAATACGATACAAATATCGTATTACCGTCTCATATCCCTCAGGACTCTGTTCCTGTTTCCCGTGTCCCTTTGATGGTTGTTCCCAAGCGTTCAGCTGGGCACCCGCATGGACGGGTGTTTGACGCTGCCCTGAGTTGCATAGCCAGGTGGGGTTTGTCGAAGACCACGCTTGAAGACATTGCCCGAGAGGCGGGGTGTAGCCGAGCGACGGTATATCGAGTATTTCCCGGAGGCAAGGAAACTCTTCTGGAAGCTCTTGCCAACGACGAACTAACTCGTTTTTTTGAAGGACTTGGACAATGTCTCGATGCTGCCGGCGACATTGTGACGATGCTTGAGGATGGCATTTTGTACGTATCGCGAGCTTTGGCTTCCAATGATGCTTTGCAATACCTACTCAAGAATGAGCCTGACCAAGTAATGCCTATGGCTGTAGGCAGAGGTGAACAATCACTTACGGCTGCCACTGCATTCTTGGTGCCGTATTTGTCCAAACACGTCGGGCCGGAAAGGGCCGGCGCGGATGCTGAGCTGGTTGCGAGGCTTGTATTTTCTTACAACCTTTCGCCAAGCCTCCACTTCGATTTCACTGATCCAAAAGATGTCCGTGATTTTGTTGCCGCCTATGTGCTTCCTAGTTTCAAGTCCGTTTGATTTGTATAGAAACCCAATGAAAGTGAGTGACCAATGACAACTTCAAATGAAGACCTGATCGGCCGTGCAGAAATCAACGATCTCGATGCCATTTTGGAACTTGGCACTGGCGACAAAGAGGCCACGATCCGTGAAGTCCGCAGCAATTATGACACGATTTTCACGTGGGATTACAACAAGGGTCAGCGTCCACAGCTGAACCGGCTCTATGAAAAGGCAAAGACTTCTCAGTGGAATGGTGAGACTGACTTGCCTTGGCACCTAGATGTTGACCAAGAGAAGCTGGCGGCTCTACAGATGCAGTCCATGGGAGGTATGGAGGGCGTTGGGATGCCGGGGACTCCAATGGAGAAGTGGGGCGACAAAGAGTGGCTTGAGTTTGGAATGGAATCTCAGAACTGGATGCTTTCGCAGTTCCTTCACGGCGAACAAGGTGCGCTTGTTTGCACGGCTCGAATCATTGAGAACGTTCCATGGATTGACGCGAAATATTATGCAGCCACCCAGGCAATGGATGAGGCACGCCATGTCGAGGTATTTGCCAAATACCTCGATCGCATGACGAGCAGTTATCCAATCAATGTGCATCTCGGTCTTTTGCTCGACGACATCATCGCTGATGACCGCTGGGACATTACCTATCTTGGTATGCAGATCATGGTAGAAGGCCTTGCTTTGGCGGCATTCGGATTCATGCATCAGTTCACTACCGAACCGTTACTCAAGCAGCTGCTTCGCTACGTAATGAGCGATGAGGCCAGACACGTTGCTTTTGGAGTGCTGAGTCTCAAAGAGGTTTATGACGGAATGACTTCAAGCGAACTGCGCGAGCGCCAAGAGTTTGCTTACGAGGCTGCCGTACGAATGCGCGATCGCTTCTTGCAACAAGAGGTTTGGGAGCGAATGAACATCGATCCACGCGAGGGCATTGCTGCAATGTCAGTTAACCCAATGCGTGCAGAGTTCCAGAAAATGCTTTTTACAAAGATTGTTCCCAACTGCAAGAAGCTTGGACTACTCGACGCCGGTGATGCTTGGCTTCGACGTAAGTTCGAAGAACTGGGCGTTATCCAATTCGAAGACTGGGCCGATACAGGCGAAGAATACGAAATGTTTGCGTTGGCCGAAGGCGAAGTTTCGGCTGCGAGCGCCTAGCCAAGGCTGAGCTGAAAGGGAGGGTGGCTATGCCACCCTCCCTTTAGCGTTTTCCTGTAGCGTGCATTCTTGGCCCGGTCAATGTTGTTGAACAAGAGGACAAGGACGATGCGATGAGATTACGTGTAGCCGCTGCGGTATTAGTTTTAGTTGCTGTGCCTCTTGGCGCATGCGGCAAGGACTCTGCCTCCAAAGCCGACTTTCTGGCGGCTGGTGGGAAAATTTGCAAGGGAATCGATGCAAAGCTCATGAAAATAAATGAGATTCCAACCGGAGAACCCACTCCTGAGCAACAACAGAAGTTACTTTCGGATATATCTAAAATTCTCGAAGATGCCACAAAAGAACTGAGCGCGCTGGATAGGCCCAGCGAAGATAGAAAAACCGTTGATGCCTTTATAGCCGCCATGGAAGAAGGGACCGCCAAGATAAAAGAGGCCACTAAATCTCCTGAGGCGTCCGTAGAGCTCCTAAATAGCAATACGGACCCAATGGAGAAGGCGAACGATCTTGCTGACAAGTACGGCCTCACTGAGTGCGGGGCTCAATAGTCAGTGCGATTCAAGACGGTAGGTGGTGCCAAAAGAGGGCTTGCTCCCCTTGCTGTCGTGGCCCTTTTATCACTTGTAGCTTTCGGGTGTTCTGACGATGATGAGGTCAAGAGAACGGGTCCTCGCCTTACAAAAGAGCAACTCATGGAAAAGGGAAATGCGATCTGTGCGTCTCTTGATGTGGAGGTCACCGCCATCATCGATGATCTGGTCCAAAGTGACAAGGCTCCAACTCCCAAGCAGTCACAAGAGGCCTTACGCGACGTGGTTCCAATTTATGAGGATGCACTTAACGATCTGAAGCGCCTCAACCCTCCCGAGGCGGACGAGGCGACGATAGATCAGTTCATTGCTTTGAACGATACAGCTTTTGAAACTCTGAAAGAGGCCTCGAAAAAGCCGGAACAGGCTCAGATTTTTCTAAACAGCGACGACGATCCTTTCCGTGCTGCTCTCGAAGTTGCTGACCGTTACGGCCTTGATGGATGTGGTACCGGGGGCAGTCGAGCCAAGAAGAATCTGACAGATGCACAAAAGGCTGAGGCCGCAAAGATTACGGTCACAAGCACAGAGTACGCATACAGCGGGTTGCCTCCCCAGGTTCCCAGCGGTCCGGTGCTTTTCAAGTTTGAAAACAAAGGGACCGAGCTTCATGAGATGGTCGTTACCAAGCTCGGTGACGGACAAAGCCTTGAACAGCTTTTAGCACTCGTTGATGCAGCAGACCCTGCTAGTGATGTCGCCAACCTCGGTTTCTCTTCTGCCGGACCCGAGGGGTCAACTGAACTTGGGGTTATGACCACGACGGGCAACTACGCAATATTTTGCAGCCTTTTGACCCGCGATGGCACGCGTCACTATGCCAAAGGTTTAGCGACAACGCTCAATGTTTCGTGAGTGAGCTTCTTGTACTTCACGCATTGCGTATCAAGGGGGTTAGCGGGCCAGAGGCCATTTGTACCTCTACGGGACTGAGTATTGATGAAGTTGTTCCCAGGCTCAGCCAACTTGAGGCAATGGGTTTCATCAGAAAACGTGAAGGTGTGGTGGCTGGGTGGTCCCTAACCGAGTCTGGGCGTCGCCGCGATCGAGAACTCATTGATAACGAGTTGCTATTAGCCAACAAGATTTCGGAGTTGGGTAATATTTACAAAGATTTTTGCCCTCTGAATTCAACTTTTTTGAAGGTCTGCACTGATTGGCAGATAAGGGAAACTGATGGTGTTCAGGTCGTAAACCGTCATGACGACCCGAGTTACGACCAATTGGTTTTAACGTCTTTATTTGAGATTGCTCAACTGCTAGAACCAGTCCTACTGTCCTTGTGTACGGCATTGGCCAGGTTCTGTCCTTACATTGTGCGATTGAGAACTGCGATTGCACATGTGGCTGATGGAGACACTCAATGGTTTACCGGACCGCTGGTGGACAGCGTGCACACTGTTTGGTTTGAACTCCATGAAGACCTGCTGACAACACTAAATGTTCCAAGATCTTCAGAGGTGGGATCATAGCTAGACACGATTGAAACCAGATTTCGAGATGGCAGATTGAGATGGCAGAGAGGACAAACTTGTGATGGCTCGCTTTGGTGATGTGGTAACAGCGATGGTCACCCCCTTCGATGATGATTTGGCAGTAGATATTGATAAGGCCGTAGAGCTGGCCCGCTGGCTTGGTAACAATGGGAGCAACGGTCTGGTTGTGAGTGGCACCACCGGCGAGGGTCCGACTCTTACTGATGGCGAAAAGATCGACCTTTGGCGTGCGGTTGCAGAGGCTGTGACCATTCCTGTTCTGGCCGGCTCCGGAAGTAACGACACTTTGCACTCTGTAGAGATGACAAAGGCGGCCGGGGCATGCGGAGTTGCCGGCGCTCTTGTTGTAACTCCTTATTACAACCGACCGCATCAAGCCGGCATCGAGGGACATTTCAGGGCTGTGGCAGAGTCATGCGATCTGCCGATCATGATCTATGACATCCCGGTGAGAACTGGCCGCAAGGTGAGTAACGACGTCTTGGTGCGACTGGCGAGGGAAGTTCCCAATATCGTTGCGGTAAAAGATGCAGCCGGAGACCCCCCGAATTCGGCTCGTCTTTTGAGCCATATGCCTGCCGGTTTTGAGCTTTACAGCGGAGACGACGCTTTTACGCTGCCATTGCTTTCTATAGGTGCCGTTGGAGTTGTCGGCGTGGCCACACACTGGGCTGCACCAATCTTTTCTGAGATGATCACTGCTTTCCATAAAGGTGACGTCGATCAAGCTCGTGCCCTAAATGCACTACTGCTAGATAGCTATGACTTTGAGTCAGGCTATGACACGCCTAACCCACTGCCCGTTAAGGCGATGATGCGCGCGATGGGACACCAAGTTGGTCAGTGTCGAGCGCCTCTTGGCTCACCTCCGTCTGGGCTCGAACAACGAGGAGCAGAAATATTGGAAGGCTTGCGAAGCGCTCGTGGCTAGTCCCGTCCGAATTACTTTTCTGGGTGGACTGGGAGAGATAGGAAGAAACTGCGCCGCATTCGAAATGGATGGGCGCATCATCTTGTTAGATTGCGGCCTGATGTTTCCCGATGTCGAGATGTTGGGAATCGACCTTGTTCTTCCTGACTTCACATGGTTGCGTGAAAATGCCGACCGAGTTGAGGGTTGCATATTGACCCATGGACACGAAGACCACGCCGGTGGACTTTCCTATCTATTACGTGATCTTTCCTTTCCCATATATGGATCAGCACTGACACTCGGACTTGCTCGTAATCGCATCGAAGAAGCAGGACTGTTGGGTAAAATAGAACTCATTGCCGTAAGAGATGGTGAACGTCGAGACGTTGGTCCTTTTGATGTCGAGTTCATTCCTGTAACCCACTCGGTGCCTCAAGGATTTGCGATCGCTTTTCATACTCCACAAGGAGTCATTTTCCATTCGGGGGATTGGAAACTAGATCTCACTCCAGTTGATGGACGGGTAACCGATATGGGACGCATCGGGGCAATCGCTTCTGAATCTGGCGTTCGAATGTTGTTGTCAGATTCGACCAACGCAGAAGAAAAAGGTCATACCTCTTCTGAAGCGTCGGTGGGCCAAGTGTTGAGAACATTGTTTTATGAAGCAGGCAAGAGACGCATAGTGATCGCGTGTTTTGCAAGCCACATTCATCGGGTCCAACAAATTATTGACGCAGCCATTGCGAACAACCGCATCGTTGCCACCCTTGGTCTGTCGATGAAGAAGAATATTCGCCTTGCCCGCGATATGGGTTTGTTGCGAATAGATGATGCCCACTTGCGCGACGTTTCTGAGATAGGCGACATTGAAGACGAGCGCCTTTGCATAATCTCGACTGGCTCCCAAGGCGAGCCCATGTCGGCGTTGGCACTTATGGCTGCAGGTGAAAACAAATGGATCAAGGTCGGCGATAACGACACGGTAATTCTCAGTTCGCATCCGATCCCCGGCAATGAGGCAAGCGTTCACAAAGTTATCGATGGCCTACATCGTCTGGGTGCAGACGTCATCCATTCCGGTTTGGCCCGGGTCCATGTAAGTGGTCATGCAATGCAAGAAGAGATCAAGACCCTGATTTCATTGACATCTCCAGAGTGGCTTGTGCCAGTTCATGGGGAGTTTCGCCACATGGTCCATCAGAGTCGACTTGGGGTCCTCATGGGCATTGAGCCTGATCACATTTTGTTATGTGCTGACGGAGATCAGCTTGAGCTAAGTGATAAAGGCCTTTCCAAGGTCGGAGAGGTTCCTGCCGGATACCTGTATGTAGATGGCGTGATGGGCGATGTTGGGCATGGCGTTTTACGTGATCGGCGAGTTCTTGCCGAAGAAGGTGTTGTGGTTGTTATCGTCACGGTTGATGCGAAGACCGGCGAAGTCGTAGCTGGGCCCGAAATAATTACTCGTGGTTGGGTGAATGCACCCGAGTCGCAAGAGCTGCTTGAAGAGGCACGCAAACGGGTTGTCGATGCGATCGGACAAGCCAGCGACACTGAGATCGAGACGATCAAACGCCTTGCTCGTAAGGCACTTGGAAAGTTCGTCAGCGAGAGCACGCGCCGGAGGCCCATGATCGTGCCTGTGGTGATGGAAGTCTGATCAACTACTGTTTCAATACATGAGCCGTCTGCTTTTAGCTGCGATGAGTGATGCACTGTTGGACGAGCGTCGCCAACTGACCATTGATGAACTCCGAGAGCTTGCCTCGCTGCCCGATGAATCGGTTCCAGCATTAGCTGCCCTTGCGCATGAAGTGCGTCTTTCTTGGTGTGGATCTGAAGTTGAAGTTGAAGGCATTCTGTCGGCAAAGACCGGGGGCTGCCCGGAAGACTGTTCGTTTTGCAGCCAGTCCTCCCAGTTCGATACGGCCGTCAAAGCAACACCATTTCTTGATACCGAAGAAGTGCTTCAGGCTGCTAAAGAAACAGCAGATCTTGGTGCGAGTGAGTTCTGCATCGTGTTGGCGGTAAAGGGTCCAGATGAGCGCATAATGACCCAAGTGCTTGATCTTGTTCCTCTCATCAAAGATCAGACGGGCCTTGAAGTTGCTGTCAGCGCAGGAATATTAACCGCCGTACAAGCTTGCACTTTTGCAGAGGGTGGAGTGCACCGCTATAACCACAACCTCGAAACCAGCCGTTCATTCTTCCCATCGATTGTCACGACTCATAGCTATCAAGAGCGCTATGAGACTTGTCAGTTTGTAAATGAGAGCGGCATGGAACTGTGCTGTGGCGTCTTATTGGGAATGGGTGAGACCACTGAACAACGCATCGAATTGATTGGTGAGCTGCGTGAGCTTTCTCCCGCAGAGGTGCCGATTAATTTTTTGAATCCTCGCCCTGGCACTCCATTGCAGATTCGCAAGCCAATTTCTCCCCTTGAGGCCCTTCGTTGGATAGCTCTTTTCCGCCTGGCGCTTCCTGAGGTCATATTGCGTTATGCTGGTGGACGCGAAATTACTTTGCGCGATCTCCAGTCGATGGGAATGACTTCGGGAATCAACGCCTTGATTGTTGGCAATTATTTGACGACTCTCGGACGTTCACCAGAAGAAGATTTACAAATGCTCAGTGATCTGGCCATGCCTATCGGTGCGCTATCAAAGGTGATCTGAGGGTCATTTCTTTTATGTATTGCGTCGGATGTGGAAAGCTGACATCTGCTTGTCCGGGCTGCCTTCCTTTTCTTGATCCTCCTCGTTACTGCAAAGAGTGCGGCACATGGCTTGCGGTAAAAGTGCACACCCGAGGTTGGACCGCTCGGTGTAAGGTCCATGGTCAAACACTTAGTAGCTGATTTCTAAAGGGAGCATCAATGGAGAGTCGGGCGAAAAGTACTACTTGGTCCTTGGTCATTGTTTGTCTCTGTCTCGCGTTGTTGGTAGCTGTTATTCCATTTAGTCCGCTTAGAGCAGGAGCGGCTGATGCAGCTGGTTCGGTCGCATCTTCTTGGGGAAAAGGCGCATCGGGTGCATTTGGTGATGGCACAACGGCCACTGTTTTAACCCCAACTCAATCGGATACCGCCCTTGACTGGGAGCTACTCGCTGCCGGCGGCCAACATTCCGTCGGACTCAAGACAAATGGCACCCTTTGGACCTGGGGCGCCATGTACAGCAACGGGGGGTCCGTTCCTCCGTTCCAACTTGGAAGTGCTTCCGACTGGAAGACCGTCGATGCAGGGGGATTCCACGGATTGGGAATAAAAGATGATGGAACTCTTTGGACCTGGGGTTCTAACGGCGAGGGTCAGCTTGGGAATAACACGAGAACAAGCCAGGCGCTGCCTATCCAGATCGGAAATGCCATCGATTGGAAGGCGGTTGCCGGTGGCTATCAACATTCATTGGCCTTAAAGAACGACGGCACTTTGTGGGCATGGGGTGACGACGCATACGGCCAGTTAGGTGATGGCAGAACCACCGATGGCGCAACCATCGATGTACTAGTTCCAAAGAAGATAGGAACGGCAACCTGGCTGGCAATTTCCAGTATCGGCGACCATTCCTTGGGCATAAGAGCAAATGGGACCTTATGGGCGTGGGGTTCCAATTCCAGAGGACAGTTGGGTGACGGAACAGATACCAACAGGCTTAGCCCTAGACAAGTGGGCACAGAGACAAATTGGCTTTCAGTTGAGGGTGGGGTTGTCCATTCAGTGGCATTGAAGAGCGACGAAACGGGCACTGGCAAAACCCTGTGGGCTTGGGGTAATAATACTTATGGACAACTAGGTGATGGCTCTTCTCCCGGAGATGGAACTCTGTCGATCAAGACGACTCCGGTGCAGATCGGTGCGGGGTGGTTATCGGTCGCCGGCGGGGGTTCACATTCACTGGGAATCAAGAGTGACGGCAGTCTCTGGGCCTGGGGGCACGGTCTTTATGGCCAGATTGGCGATGGAGGAAATGCCACTCGTTTGAGCCCAGTCCCTGTTGGGGTAGCCAATAATTGGAAGTCATTGCAGGCCGGTGAGTATTTCTCGGCCGGCCTTTCAGCTGACAATAAGTTATGGGCTTGGGGCGATAATTTTTATGGGCAATTGGGCGATGGAACAACGACGTCTCTTTCGGTTCCCACACCGATAAGCGCTGGATCAACCTGGCTATCTTTTGCTGCCGGCGATAATCATTCGTTGGGAGTAAAGACCGATGGGACCTTGTGGGCATGGGGTTATAACGGCAACGGCCAGCTTGGTGATGGCACAACGACCAACAAGAGCTCTCCAACAGCGATCGGGTCAGAGATTGATTGGAAGTCGGTTGTCGGCGGCACAGATCATTCTCTTGGTTTAAAGACGACCGGATCTTTGCTGGCATGGGGCGCTAACTCCAGTGGGCAACTCGGCGATGGAACCACTGATGAACGACTGAGTCCAGTAAATGTGCCCGGGACAGATTGGGCATCTGTTTCAGCAGGCGATCGTTTCACGATAGGTCTTCATGTACCAACGGTTCCACCAACAACAACGGTTCCACCAACAACAACGGTTCCACCAACAACAACGGTTCCACCAACCACCACGGTCCCACCTCAGGTTCTTTCATTACAAGCGTTTGCAACACCTGATCCGACTGGCTCTGTCGATGTAGTGGCAATGGCTCCAGGCGGTGCGCGTGTTGCAGGCTGGGCACTCGATCCAGATACTTCCGCATCTATTGATTTGCACCTGTATGTAGATGGAGCGTTTGCACAAGCAGTCAATGCCGATCGAGATCGCCCCGACATCGGCGCTGCATTCAGCGGTTTCGGTAACGCTCATGGCTTTGATGTAAACGTGGCGATGACAAGCGGATCACATCAGGTATGCGTCTATGGAATAAACCAGGGCCCTGGTGCGAATCTCCTCATCGGATGTCGCTCAGTAAGCCTCGGGGCTAATCCCTTTGGATCGTTCGATATTGCGACCATGACTCCCGGAGGTACTCGCTTTGCGGGGTGGGCACTCGATCCAAACACCTCGAGTCCAGTCAATGTGCATCTATACATGGACGGAACCTTCGCAGCGGTAATGACCGCAGATAAAGATCGCCAAGATATCGGCACAGCTTTCCCAGGCTTTGGAAACAGCCATGGCTTTGACGAAGAATTCGTAATTTCTCCGGGCTTCCATACGGTTTGTGGATATGGAATCAACCAAGGTGCAGGAGTCAACTCGTTGATTGGCTGTCGCTGGATAATGGTTAACACCGACCCCTTTGGTTCACTTGATGTCGTATCGAGTTCAAACAACATGCTGCGGGTTGCCGGTTGGACACTTGATCCCGACACTGATCTTCCAATCGGAGTTCATGTCTATGTCGACGGAACATTTGTTGGATCACTCAATGCCAACCAAAGCCGCCCTGACATCGGCGCAACCTTTCCAGGATTTGGCAACGAGCACGGATTCGATGAGACCTTCCCAATAACAGGCGCCTCTCACAACGTTTGCGTCTATGCAATCAACGAGGACCCCGGTACTAACGCATTAATTGGTTGCCGCAAAATATAGGCATGGGGTGCCCGTGTTAGTCCAAGGTCCTGCTCGTAAGAGTAGGGACCTTCGGCACAAAATTGAACAGGAAGTCATGGACTTCCCGTTGTCGACTCAGTAGGGTTTCTTCGACATTGGGATATCAGGGGGAAATGAGATGAAACGTTCAAGGCTCTTGGCCGTACTGGGTTTGTTCGTCGGTTTGTTTACGCTGACAGGTCCAGCACAAGCAGCCTCTCCTCCGATATCTGAATTGCCGGGTTTGTATGGATGGGGTGATAACGCCACTGGCCAGGTTGGCGACGGGTCAACGACTGACCGAGCGGCGGCGGTTTTGGCTGGGTCGGGTGCGGTTTGGTCATTGCCCGCGGCAGGTAATGAATTCTCACTATCTCTAAGGTCTGATGACACCCTTTGGGCATGGGGAAATAACGGCCAGGGTCAGCTTGGTGACAACACAACTACCAATCGACTAAGCCCTACCCAAATTGGTACATCTGGCGATTGGTTTTTTGTTGCTGCCGGTGGAGAACACTCGCTTGGCGTAAAGAACGACGGCACGCTTTGGGCATGGGGAGACAACTCACAGGGTCAGCTTGGTGATAACTCCACAACTGATCGACTAGTCCCAACCAAAATTGGTACTGATGTGGACTGGAATTGGGTTGCGGCAGGAACGAATTTCTCTCTGGCTGTGAAGGAAAATGGCACGCTTTGGGCATGGGGGGATAACTTCGATGGCCAGCTAGGTGATGGCACTACAACTGATCGTTTAGCGCCGGTTCAAATAGGTACAGGTACCAATTGGGTAGATATCACAGCGGGTGACGATCATTCTTTGGGACTCATGAGTGACGGCACGCTTTGGGCCTGGGGCGACAACATAAATGGTCAGCTTGGAGACGGGACGATTACTCAGCGAACCGCACCGGTACAGGTAGGAACCGGTACGACCTGGGCAATGATGAGTGCCGGAAATGACCACTCCCTTGGGCTCAAGAACGACGGGACTTTGTGGGCGTGGGGCACCAACCTTGACGGCCAGCTTGGGGATGGCACAGTTGTTCAACGGCTTAGTCCTGTCCAGATTGGTTCGGGAACGAATTGGTTCTCAGTCTCGGCCGGTGATGGTCACTCTCTTGGGCTCAAGGACGAAGGCACACTGTGGGCATGGGGAAATAATTTTGATGGTGAACTTGGAGATGGATCAACTACCGATCGTCTCTCTCCGGTTAACTCGGGCAGCGAAGTTAGTTGGTACGGCATAGATGCCGGTGGAAGTCACTCTTTGGCAGTTCGTTCGGGTGTGACTCCATATCCATTCAATTCGCAAAGTCCTCAGGGAGCATTTGATTCGATCACCCCTGTTGCAGGCGGCGCCAAAGTATCCGGTTGGACGATTGATCCAACCACACGCGATTCCATAGATGTGCACGTTTATGTCGATAACGCATTTGCTACGGCATTCAGTGCTGACAACTATCGAGAAGATATCGATATCTTGTTCCCCGGCTATGGCGGAAATCATGGCTTCAACGACATGGTGCCTATGGGCCAAGGTGCTCACACGGTATGTGCGTACGGAATAGACGTTTCACCGGGAAATAATGCACTGATTGGTTGTAAATCAATAACGGTAGCGTTGCCCAATGCCCCGATTGGTGCCCTTGATGTTGCTTCTGTGGCACCAGGTGGAATAAAGGTGTCGGGTTGGGCTATCGATGCTCAAACTGATAGCTCCATAGGCGTTCACGTCTACGTAGGCAATACCTTTGCCGCCGCATTCGAGGCAAATGGCACTCGTCCCGATGTGGCTCAGGCATTTCCGGGATATGGCGACAAGCATGGTTTTTCCAATGTTGTTTCAGCCCCAGGTGGCACTCATAACGTTTGTGTATATGGCATCAACGTGGGTGTTGGAAACAACGCATTGATTGGGTGTCGTCAAGTAACGGTAGCTACTAATCCAATTGGCTCATTCGACGCGGCTCTTCCGACCATTGATGGAGTCAACATCATGGGCTGGGCATTGGATCCATTCACGACTGATCCGATTGGTGTCCACGTATATGTTGACAACGTGTTTGCAGGCGGACTCGATGCTGATATGAGTCGTCCAGACGTGGGTCAGGCTTATGCTGGTTACGGCAATGATCACGGCTTCAATCACTTCGTTCCGGTTGCTGCCGGAGCACACACAATCTGTACATATGGAATTAACAAGGGCCCTGGAGACAACGCATTGATCGCTTGTCGCCAGGTGACGGTTCCTGTTAGTCCATTTGGCGCATTCGATTTAGCATCTTTTGACAGTTCGGGACTTCGCATAGCCGGCTGGGCAATTGATCCAAATACTGCTGACCCGATCGTCTTGCATGTCTACGTCGATGGTGCATTCTCAGGAGAAGTGCTCAGCGACGTTACCCGTGAAGACGTCGGAGCAATCTTCGAGGACTATGGAGATGACCATGGCTTTGATGAAATCGCTCCTATTCCGCTGACTTCAGGAGCGCATAACGTCTGTGTGTATGGAATCAACGAGGGCCCTGGAGCAAATGCGCTGATTGGGTGTCGTACCGTTACATCATAGACGTCTGAACTAGATACTTAAGGTCCTCTTTTGGGGACATCAGTGGTGTTAGCCTTGCTTCATTGTGGCGATGACAACCCGTGGCAGCACTTCAAAAAAACGTGGCGGGCGAGGCGATTCGCCTTCGCCTAAACCTGCAACCAAGAAATCGCCGACCAAGCTAAATGCGAACGACGTACCTTCATCTAAGCGCGGAGGTCTTGTAGGCGTCGGGCTTTTGTTGGTAGGTGTACTCACTGGATTGGGCATGTATATCGATGCCGCCGGACCGGTTGGCCGTTTTCTTGAAGCAGTGTTTCAAGGTCTTGTCGGATCTATTGCGGTATTGACGCCACTGGTGTTGATCGTTGTTGGTGTTGCTCGCCTCTTAAGCCACGAGCCTGCACATCATGAGCCTCAATGGCATGGCGAAGAATCGGACCTACAGCATCGCCGTGTCCTTTTGGGTGTCCTGTTGATTGTCGTTGCCATCGATGGTCTCTTGCACTTGGTTTGGGGTCCCAGACCAGGCGATGGCATTGCCCTAGACGATTTACACAAAGCGGGCGGGGCGATCGGTCTGGTGGTTACAGCTCCAGGTCAAGCTCTCCTGGGAGTATGGGGGGCGGCATTCATACTGGTAGTACTTGGCTTGGCCGGTGGGTTAGAGCTAAGCGGAATAAGTGCATCAAGGGCGACAAGGTGGGTCTTAGATCAAGCCCGCAGAGCTATTGGCGCTATCCGAGGGTGGTTAACCTGGTTGACGACCATCAGTGAAAGTCGTGACGCTAGCTCTGATCACTCGCACGAATCGAGCCTTGGAGGCAACGAAACGGTCATTGATTTGGTGAAGCCTCAATGGCGCACTGATGATCAAGCTCAAACAGATAGCGATGCAACCTCAGTAGCCGAACCGGCTACTGCTATTACGATTTCTTTGCCGCCGTCGCTTTCTGATGAATCCACAGTTGTGGAACAAGATGACGACACCGAGCTTGCGATTGGCCTGGGCAGTGGCGAAAGCGATGGTGCGAGTACTTGGACATTGCCTTCTCTTTCGATTCTTGCCAGAAGTGAATCTGCCGAGATCGATGTCGAGTTGGTTGAAGAAGGTGGACGAGCACTCGAGCGAGCCCTCGAGGCTCATGGTGTCGCAACTCGTCTGGTCGGCATGACCGTTGGCCCGACAGTTACTCGTTATGAACTAGAACTGGGTGAGGGCGTAAAGGTGGCCCGAGTCACAAGTCTGCATAAAGACATTGCATATGCAATGGCCTCGCCTGATGTTCGCATTCTCGCTCCGATACCAGGGCGTTCGGCTATCGGCGTTGAGGTTCCTAATCGCCAGCGCCAACTGGTTGCATTGGGCGACATCTTGTCTAGCGATGAGGCAAGAAAGGCAACCCATCCGTGTGAAGTAGCACTTGGGCGTGACATTTCAGGTCGAGCGGTCATGGCGAACTTGGCCGAGATGCCACACATTCTTATTGCCGGCGCAACCGGTGCAGGTAAGTCGAGCTGTATAAACAGTTTGCTCACCTCTTTGCTTATGCGCTCTACGCCCGATCAAGTTCGACTCATCTTGGTAGATCCAAAACGTGTCGAGTTGGGCCAGTACAACCATCTGCCTCATCTTTTGACTGAGGTTGTTGTCAACCCCAAGAAGGCCGCAAATGCATTGTCGTGGGCAGTCAAAGAGATGGAACGTCGCTACGACCTTTTGTCAGAGGCAGGGGTGCGTGACATCACTGGTTACAACCAAGCGTTGGATGCAGGTGAGCTAAGAACTGAAGCTCGTGTCGAAGGCGTCGAAGACCCTGGGGAGCAGATCTATTCACGATTGCCTTTCATCGTCATTGTTATTGATGAGTTGAATGATCTCATGATGGTCGCCGCTCGTGATGTTGAAGATTCGATATGTCGTATTGCTCAGATGGCAAGAGCGGTAGGAATCCACTTGGTAATTGCTACACAACGTCCTTCGGTCAACGTGATCACCGGAGTCATCAAGGCCAACGTGCCCGCGAGGTTGGCTTTTGCCGTTTCGAGTCTCGCTGACAGCCGCGTCATCCTTGACCAAGGAGGAGCAGAGCGTCTGATTGGACAAGGTGACATGTTGTTGCTTGGCGCCTCGTCTTCTATACCTCGCCGCATTCAAGGCGCTTGGGTTGGTGAAGACGAAGTGCGAGAAGTGGTAGCTCACTGGAAGGCGCAGTCACCAGAGATTGTTTACGACAAGGCCGTTGTTCCCGAGGGAGATCAGCCTGATTTGATGGGCGGGTACGGTTCAGGTGATAGCGGTGGCGACGACGACGCCTCTTTGCTTTGGCAGGCAATGGAATTAGTAGTTCGCTCACAACTCGGCTCGACCTCAATGCTTCAGCGCAAGCTAAGGGTTGGTTTCGCCAGGGCAGGACGACTAATGGATCTTTTGGAAATGCGCGGCGTAGTTGGTCCCTCGACTGGTTCTAAGGCAAGGGACGTGCTCATGACCGTCGAAGAACTCGACGAATTGTTAGCTGGCAAGGACTGAGAGCGCCTTTATCCGTTGAGCTGGATACCCGTAGACTCATAACTCTAATTAGTTGGGAATAGCAACTAATTAGAGTTATGGTTAAGACTCAGTGCTTCGCGGAAGGATTAGTTCATGAGTGCCTCTGTTGATACGCCACAGCTCTCACATCGACAAATTCAGGTGGTATTTATTGGGCTGATGCTGGGGATGCTGCTTGCTGCGCTTGATCAGACGATCGTGTCAACGGCATTGCCGACAATTGTTGGTGAACTTGGAGATCTCGACAAGATCCCTTGGGTCGTAACTTCTTACCTGCTGGCTTCGACCGTTTCGACGCCACTTTGGGGAAAGATCAGCGATCTATTTGGTCGCAAGCATCTCTTCCAGACAGCGATTGTTGTTTTCATGGCTGGGTCAATGCTGATCGGCCTGTCGCAAAACATGATTATGCTGATTGCCTTTCGCGCCCTTCAGGGGCTCGGCGCCGGCGGACTCATGGCGTTGGCCCAAGCGATTATTGCTGACGTAGTAGCCCCTCGAGAACGTGGTCGTTATCAGGGTTACATCGGATCGGTATTTGCCTTCTCAAGCGTCGTGGGCCCTGTCCTGGGGGGATTCTTCGTCGACAACCTTTCATGGCGGTGGGCTTTTTATATCAACCTCCCTGTAGGACTTATCGCCCTGGTCGTTACGAGTTCGGTTCTTCGTCTACCACTGAAGAGAGTCGATCATAAGGTTGACTTCTTGGGAGCCGGGCTTCTTGTTGGCACAGTTACCCCATTGCTACTTGCTGCAGAATGGGGAGGGCGTGAGTATGCCTGGGGATCATCAATGGTGCTGGGCCTTGTAGCTGCAAGCGCAATCGGACTAAGCCTTTTCATTCTGCAAGAGAGACGTGCAGCTGAGCCCATTGTGCCACTTCGGCTTTTTGCCAATCAGAGAGTTGCGTTGGCTTGTGGAGCCTTGTTCGTAGTTGGTTTAGCCATGTTCGGCGGGATCATCTTCTTGCCTCAATACATACAGATAGTTGCAGGAGCTAGCCCAACAACCTCAGGCCTCTACATGCTTCCACTTATGGCGGGGTTGATGATCACCTCGATCACCTCCGGGCGCGTGATCGCCAAGACCGGTCGGTATAAGAGATTTCCGGTGACGGGAATGATCTTGGTGGCGATTGGCATGTACATGCTGTCGTATCTTGACGTTGGCACGAGCCGCGTCTACCAAGCGATTTCCATGCTTATTCTTGGGGCCGGTATCGGAATGGTCATGCAGGTACTCGTTCTTATAGTTCAAAACAGCGTTGAACTCCGTGACCTTGGGGTGGCCACTGCAATGGCAACTTTTTCACGCTCGATGGGAGGTGCGATTGGAGTCGCTCTCTTTGGGGCAATCATGAGTGACAGGCGCAAGTATCATATTCCCCGATTGTTGGAGGCGGCAGGGGTTCAAGTACCGCGCGTTGGGGAGACTGGTTCACTGAGCAGCCTCTTGGGCAGCCCTAAGGAAATCAGGGCGCTACCTGCACCCATCCGCGACGCTGTTCTTGAGGGGTTTGCTCGTTCCTTGCATGTCGTGTTCTTGTTTGCTGTTCCCGTTGCGCTTATTGGTCTCTTGATCGTCGTGTTTATTAAAGAGACCGAATTACGTTCTGGTGCTAGCTCAACTAAGACTGACGGAGCGAGTAGCAAAGACGGCGCCGGCAGCGAAGACAAGACTAAAGAGGCCGTGAACCTTTCTGAAAATGTCTTTTCTGCTACAGAAGAGTCTGCAGCAATAACCCCGAATTGATTTGATCGAAGAGGCCATGTGCGTCCAGCCCGTTAATCTGGTCATATGGCCCGCCAATATTGGATGCACACTCTTGGCTGTCCAAAGAACCAGGTTGATTCCGACAAACTAGAAGGCACCCTTATCGCGGACGGGCTCTCTCCTGCTCATTCTCCAGACGAAGCCGATCTGGTTGTGGTCAATACCTGTGCCTTCATAGAAGCCGCTCGACAGGAATCAATAGACACAATCCTAAGCCTTGACGATATTCGCAAAGAGGGCGCAGAGATTGTTGTGACTGGCTGTATGGCTGAGCGCTATGGAGACGAATTGGCACAAGCACTTCCCGAGGCCGATGCAGTAGTTGGATTTGGGGTGCCGGTCTCATTGGGTTTAAAGAGATCAGCTGATGTTTCAATAAGCCAAAACTACGTTCCGGCTTTTGACCTATTAGAGCTTCCGCGTCCCTCTGCGACAGCCCCATGGGCGTACGTAAAGGTTGCCGAGGGTTGCGATAGGGCTTGTGGGTTTTGTGCCATTCCATCTTTTAGGGGCCCTCAACGAAGTCGTTCGAAAGACTCGATTCTTCGCGAGGTGATGAGTCTTGATGTAAAAGAAGTCGTACTGGTTGCCCAAGACTTGGCGTCGTTTGGTCGCGACCAAGGCAAAGGTGAACGCAGTATTGTCGATCTAGTCGGTTCGGTCGCTCAGTTGGTTGAACGAGTTCGCCTTTTATATCTCTACCCTTCCGATCTGACTGATGAACTGGTAGAGGCGATTATCTCAACAGGCGTTTCTTATTTCGATCTCTCACTTCAACATGTATCGCGTCCGCTTTTGGCCCGCATGCGTCGTTGGGGTGACGGAGAACGCTTTATAGAACGCATAAATTCAATTCGAGCCATTGATCCTCACGCGGCTTTCAGGTCTAACTTCATCGTTGGCTATCCGGGAGAGACCGAGGCCGATCACGATGCATTGCTCTCATTCATTGATGAGGCTCAGCTCGATTGGTGTGGATTTTTCTCCTACTCACAAGAAGAGGGGACTTATGCCGAGGGTCTTGATGGAGCCGTGGCACCTGAACTGATGTCACAGCGTCTCAGCGAGTTGAGCGAGCGCCAAGACCTCATCACTGCGCTACGCCGAGACGCTCTGATCGGAAAAGAGATTGAGGTTTTGGTGGACACTGCGGGAATTGGTCGCACCTATCGAGAAGCCCCCGAAATAGATGGGGTAGTGCACGTTTCTGATCGCCTTGAGGTCGGGACTTTTGCAAAAGTGACTGTCAAGGCTGCAGAGGGTCCCGACCTGATGGCAATTTGAACAGAACATCTTGAACAAACATTGAGTTGGCAAAGGTTGAGTTCTCGCCCTGGTGTGAACGATACGACTAGATTTGGGCCGTCTATGGCCGCAACTTCTTCCCAATCTGAATCTGCACCAGTACCGTTTCTCTTTGGGCCTTCGGCTATCGCGACTTATGCCAACGCTGTGACTTTGCTACGAGTCGCCGTAACCCCTGTTTTGTTGGTTTGGATTGTCACCGGGGGCTCCTCATGGCCGGCCTTTGTCCTTTGGGTTGCGTTGGCTTCAACCGATGGTGTTGATGGCTATATCGCCAGAAGATACGGGACTACCCGCTCGGGTGCATTTCTCGACCCTTTGGCAGACAAGTTCTTGGTTCTGGGAGCGATGACTGCTTTGGTTTCAATCGAGTGGTTCTCATGGGTTCCGGTAGCGCTAATCGCTTTTCGCGAGGTGTCGATGAGCGCCTATAGGAGCTATGTCTCGCGTAGGGGAGTCTCGATTCCCGCACGATTGTCGGCCAAAGTCAAGACTGTCGTCCAAGTCATATCAGTTGGTTTTGCTCTCATGCCTCCGGTTGCAGATGCTGCACCAGAAGCGTCGGTGTTCGTCTTGTGGGTTTCTGTAGTACTGACTTTGGGTACTGGAGTTCAATATCTTCGAGACGGGTGGAAACCGCTTCATGCGATGTGAGGTACTTGCGGTCGGAACCGAACTTTTGTTGGGCCAAATTGTAGATACCAATTCCGCATGGATAGGCGAGCGCCTTGCGGCTTATGGAATTGACTCACATTTTCAAACCAAGGTGGGAGATAATCTCGATCGCATAGTTT
>CAYGGL010000008.1:31522-36837 GCA_964349215.1 uncultured Acidimicrobiaceae bacterium
ATCGTAGTCTGCGGTGGACTTGGGCCAACTCACGATGACATCACCCGGGTGGCCATTGCCAAGGTTATGGGTGTCGATCTGGTTCGAAATGACGATGTGTTGAGTCGTATCAGATCAATGTTTGAAGATCGCGGCCAACCTATGCCGCCGAGCAATGCGGTGCAGGCCGATGTTCCTGTTGGGGCAACGATCATTGAACAAAAAAGAGGGACGGCACCCGGTCTCATCTGTCCTATTCCTGGGGGGAAGGTCATCTATGCAGTCCCAGGGGTTCCTTATGAGATGACCGAAATGATGGAACGGGTTGTCTTAGATGATTTAGTAAAGCGCTCTGGTCATAGGGCTGTTATTGCAAGTCGTGTGCTTAGGACATGGGGCAAGTCTGAGTCGGCCTTGGCAGATCAGCTCGGTGACCACATTGCCAATCTCGATAAGGGCTCGAGCGGCACAACTTTGGCATTTCTCGCAAGCGGAATAGAGGGAATCAAAGTTCGCATAACCGCCAAAGGACCAGATCACGAATCGGTAAAGGCCATGCTTGATGGCGAAGAGGGCGAGCTTCGATTGTTGTTAGGCGAAGTTGTATTTGGTATCGACAACGAGACGATGGAGCACGCAGTCGCGTCATTGCTTTTGGATAGAGGTTTGACTTTGGCACTGGCTGAGTCGCTTACCGGAGGCCTTGTTGCCACTCGGATGACGGCAATACCCGGAGCTAGTGCGTGGTTCAAGGGCGGCGTCGTCTCATATGCGAGTGAGGTCAAGTTTGATCTTTTGGATGTTCCATCGGGACCTGTCGTTTCTGAGGCCGCTGCCATTGCCATGGCAACTGGAGTGCGTAAGTTATTGGGCGCAAATATCGGCCTTGCTGTCACTGGAGTTGCAGGGCCCGACGAGCAAGACGGCCAAGCCGTAGGAACTGTCTGGTTGGGGTGCGATGTCGATGGCCACCAACACGCCAAATTGTTGCATTTATCAAAAATGGGTGGCCGTCAGCAGATCCGCCAAGTTGCCGCCATCTCACTTAGCGACTTCCTCCGCCGGATACTCAGCTAGCCGGGTCATCTTTCTGCAAATCCTTGACTCGAACAGACGTTCGGTCTAGGGTTCAGATATATGACATCGGTGTTATTTACAGCAGGCGAATCGTTTATGGAGTCTGTTGTCACACCCCGTCCTTAGTGTGTCGCTATCACTCGTGACGCGAGTTGATCCATAAAAGACCAATAAGAAATAGATCAAGAAAAGGGAGAGAGCAATGGAGCGAGATAAGGCACTCGATATGGCGCTCGGCCAGATTGAGAAGAACTTCGGCAAGGGTTCCATCATGAAGATGGGCGAGAAAGTATCGATGGACATTGAGTCCATCCCCACAGGTGCATTGGCTCTCGACTTGGCATTGGGTATAGGCGGCTTGCCCCGCGGAAGGGTTGTTGAGATTTTCGGGCCTGAATCTTCAGGTAAGTCGACTCTTGCAATGCATGCTGTTGCCGAGGCACAACGAAATGGTGGCATCTGCGCCTACATTGATGCTGAACACGCAATGGACCCTGTCTATGCGCGGGCAATTGGGGTAGATGTAGATGAGTTGTTGATCTCTCAGCCAGATACAGGAGAACAAGCCCTTGAGATTGCCGACATGCTGATTCGCTCTGGCGCTCTAGACATTGTGGTTATCGATTCTGTTGCCGCGCTTACCCCAAAGGCAGAAATTGAAGGAGACATGGGTGACACTCACGTTGGGCTTCAAGCTCGTTTGATGTCTCAGGCATTGCGCAAGATCACTGCGAACCTCAACAAATCCAACACCATTTGTATCTTTATCAATCAACTCAGAGAAAAGATCGGTGTCATGTTCGGAAGCCCCGAAACCACCCCGGGAGGACGTGCGCTTAAGTTCTATTCTTCAGTCCGTCTCGATATTCGCCGTATCGAATCTATAAAGGATGGCCCTGAGGTCGTCGGCAACCGTACCCGGGTCAAGGTGGTGAAGAACAAAGTTGCCAGTCCTTTCCGCCAAGCCGAGTTCGACATCATGTACGGTAAGGGAATCAGCCGAGAGGGCTCTTTGATCGACGTGGGTACTGAACTCAATATCGTTAAGAAATCAGGCGCCTGGTACACCTATGAAGGTGAACAGTTAGGCCAAGGCCGTGAGAACGCCAAGGTGTTTCTAAGCGAACATCCCGAACTGATGGTCGAGATCTCTGAGCGTATCCTTACAGAGGTAGGAATTGGAGCAGAGGGCGACCAAAGTGAGTCCAAAGTGATCGATCTCCCGGCCGAAGACGAAGCTGATGATGCAGCTATTAATACGTTCAGCGCTGCTGATGAAGAGCCAATTACATTGAAATAACTTTTGGTTCGCCTCAAAATCTAGAGGTAAATCAACAAAAGAGCCTAAGTGTGACAAAGTTCACATTTAGGCTCTTTTGAGTTTGGGGAGGGTCAATGTAGTCCGTCTGTCGAAAAGGTCATATATCTATATCTAAAGTTCAGGTTCTAACCGGGCAAATACCCCAAAGGGGTCACTATGGAAGTACTTAAAGTTTCGGGAAAATCAAGTCCTAACTCAGTTGCCGGGGCTATGGCTGGTGTTATTCGCCAATCGGGTTCGGTAGAAGTCCATGTCGTAGGAGCGGGTGCGCTTAACCAGGCGGTTAAAGCTCTCGCAATTGCTCGAGGTTATGTGGCCCCTGCTGGTATTGATTTGGTTTGCGTACCTACCTTCGCCGACATTGAGATTGATGGCGAACGGCGTACTGCAATCAGATTGACTATTGACGACCGCGAACGCCGTATTCCAGACGCAAGCCTTCTGGATCTGAACCATCCATCACTAGATGTCTTTGTGGACTCTGTGGTCGTTGATTAACCCGCCCTTGTTCTGCTGGTTGCTTAGTTATTTTTAAGGTTGTCTGGGGTCAGGCTGGTTTGGTCGTGCAATGGCGGTGCTTCGAGTAGATCCAAGAAGAATGCAGGATCGTGAAGCAGGGGAACGTCTGAGAGGTACATCTTTCCGTAGCGCTCGAAGTATGCGAGCTGCTTGCTCAACAAGACCATGCCATGGTCAACGCGTGGTCGGTCTGCACCACTGTCGCTGCGCATCCTCTTCCACATCTTGTAGCGAGCCTTAATCGGCATCTTTGTAGATCCGTATTTTTTGACTCGTTGCTCTGCAATGGCCCTGTTGATTTCTTGTTGGGGCATGGTCAACAGATCAGCAAGACTGACCTCGCCAAATGGTTGATTCATAACTGTGCGGGCCTGCTCGCGGAACAATCCCAACAACATTTCCTGATCGAGGGCCAAATTGTTGATCATCCCTGAGTACATACCAATGAAGTAAGAAGAGACGTCATCCCAGGCATCATCGTTTCCGAGAGCGAAGGCTAAAAGTTGACGAAATACAAGGTGGAAGTCGGGCTCAAGTCGGCCAACTATGCCCCAATCCAAAAGTGCTATGCGTCCATCGCGCAAAACCATGATATTGCCGGCGTGAACGTCGCCATGAAATAGCGCTCCGCGAACTGCAGTAATAAACCAAGCCTTTACGGCTTGCTCAACGATGGGTCGAGGGTCAATTCCAAACTCTTCGATTCGAGCCAGATCGTCTACCGGCACACCATCGAGAAACTCCATGGTGAGAACAGTCCTGCCTGAGAGTTCATGAATCGGCTCGGGAACCACTATGAGCCCGACATTTGTAGCGGCCGGGAGTTCACGGAAGTAGTCCATGATTGCCGCTTCATTTCGAAGGTCAAGCTCTTCGGATAGCTGAAGGCGAAGACCCTCGAGTACGTCCGAAAGTGCACCGGCCACATCGGGCCCGAGCACAATCCCCAATGACTCGAACAGGGGCGACATAAGTGCAAGGTCGCACGCAATAATCTCGTCGATTTTTGGACGAAGAACCTTAACCGCCACGGTTCTTCCTTCGTTGGTTACAGCCTTATGCACCACAGCGAGAGAAGCACTTCCCAGTGGGACTGGGTCGATTGAACGAAAGAGTTTTTCGACTGAAGATCCCAGCTCAGCTTCGATTGCTTCGCGAACTTGGTCATAAGGTGCGGGTCGTGCGACGTCCAGGCAAGACCGAAACTCCTCGGCCATCTCGTCGCCAAAGAGGGTAGGTGAAGACGCAATCATTTGGCCGTACTTCAAGAAGGTGGCGCCCATCTCTTCAAACACAGGCCGCAGTGCTTTTGCCAACTCAGACTGCGAGATGTCTTTGCCGCGAGATTTGCGATACATGATCGGCCCAAGATGAACCGCTACAGATCGAGTCAATACGCCGGCTCTCATAGCCCTGCGAAGTGGTGAGGGATGGTCGAGACTGACCGGAATTGGGGAGGGAGGAGGATCGGAAATCGAGGGGGCTTGTGACATGTCTGACTCTCCTCTGGCCATGCTCGGCCATTTGCCATTGGGTGTAAATGCTGCCCAAAAGGGAACTTTTTACTTATGGAACACTGCTACAGATTTATAACATCTGTAGCAGAGATTCTCCTAAAAAAGAAAGCTGAGGGTCGAGACAATCCGCGATCGTTGATGTTCGCAATGATCAGCCTAGCCTTGGAGCGTGAACCCAGTGCCCAGCGCCGATAGTCAGCCAAAGCGCTATTTCGTTCGTACTTATGGATGCCAGATGAACGAACACGATTCTGAGCGCATTGCCGGCTTACTTGAAGCTGATGGGCTTACTCAGGCAACTGAGATGGAATCAGCAGATGTGGTTGTTATGAACACCTGTTGCATTAGAGAAAATGCTGACAACAAGCTCTATGGCCACCTTGGCTTGCTCAAGGTTATGAAAGACAAGCGTCCGGAGATGCAAATTGTTGTCAGCGGTTGTCTTGCTCAAAAAGATGAATCAATTATTCAATCTCGTGCGCCTCACGTTGATGTTGTCGTAGGCACACACAATGTTGGACGAACAGTCGAGTTGTTGCACCAGTCCAAAATTGATGGCCCCGTTATGGAGATACTCGCCGAAAGCGAGGCGTTTCCTTCAGCACTACCAGTTCGTCGAGAACTCGGTTGGATGGCATGGGTCACTATTCAGATTGGTTGCGATAACTCGTGTGCATTTTGCATCGTGCCCTCGGTAAGGGGACGAGAAATCAGTAGGCCCTATGACGAGATCGTTACCGAGGTTGAGACACTTGTAGAGTCGGGCATTGTCGAAGTCACATTGCTTGGCCAAAACGTGAACTCGTATGGGCGAGATCTCACTTTGACTCGCAGGGCCCTGGGCGAATCAGTTACTCCCAGGCCCTTGTTTTCTGAGTTGTTGCGCTCTGTCGGTTCTGTTG
>CAYGGL010000009.1:0-33301 GCA_964349215.1 uncultured Acidimicrobiaceae bacterium
CAATTACATATAGGCGAGGGTCGTCTCTCCAGTTCATTCAGAGCGGCCGGCCGTTCGAGCGACAAAACCCCGACGGTCCAGCGCCCGGCGCTCTGATCGCGGCCTTCACACATTGCCGGAAAGGAAGTCGACACTTCCTCCTCGGCATTAATGGGTCGAACCCATCAGGTGTCATCTCGAGCGCCGACGCGCCATCCCCGCCTTCAGAGCGAGCCAGAAAGCGATCAGGTCCATTGGCACGATCACCAGGCTAGCGACCCGCGGCGGATAGAGCTGGAACAGCGCGGCGACCAATGCCAAAGCCGCTACCAGGAACGATGGTGCAGCACTCCGCGTTCGCTCGGTCCACACCAACAAAGTGGTCACGACTGCAACAGCCATAAGGATTGTTCCTGGACCGATATTGCCCTCTGAGTTGGAAAAACTGACCACAAGTGTGGCTGCATACACGATGACGGCAGCCGTAGCTGGCTCGCTAATTCTCTTGAGCGCTATATGCATAATCGACCACCGCTAGCTAGCACACCTCGACGGCGGCGATGATGCCTCCGTGGATGTTGGGATAGGAATAGACATTGCCACCAGTCTTCTTGGTGATCAGTGCTCCACCCATGAGTCGAGCCAGAGCCGGGGCCATTTCCTGGGTTCAGAGCGACCTGTTATTCGCTCTTCGTAGCGGCTGTATCCTTTCTTAGTCGCCTCAGATGAGAAGATGCATCTGACTGCATACCAAGGTCGATCCATGGACCTCATAGAGTGCACGCGAGTTCGCCAGATGAAGAGGGGGGGACGAAGGTGCGGCCAATGACTGGCGCGTCATCATTAGGCATAGTTACTGCTATCGTTGGCACTCACAAGAACCACTTGAGACCAGCCAGAAGCCCCAGTATCGGCAACAGGAACGCTTCTAATTTCCGGTCTTTCCGTCGTCGGGTCGCGGAGTACCTCCATCCCCGACCAAACGCTCAGAGCATCAGCGCCTTGACTTCAAGGAACTCCTCGAGTCCGTGTACGCCAAGCTCACGGCCGTGGCCAGATTGCTTATAGCCACCAAAGGGTGCCAGCGGATTGAAGCTGCCGTCATTTACGGTCACCTGACCAGCTTGAATTTGTTTGGCAACTCTTGTGGCCCGGTCTTTATCAGCACTGTAGACACCCGCATGGAGGCCATAAATAGTGTCGTTAGCTATGCGGATGGCATCTTGTTCATCGTCATAAGGAATGATCGAAAGAACGGGTCCAAAGATTTCTTCTTGGGCAATCGTCATGTCATTGCTCACGTTTGAGAAAACCGTGGGCTTGACGAAATAGCCCTTTTCGAGACCCTCTGGCTGCTCGGGACCACCGGTTACAAGCGTCGCGCCCTCATCAATTCCCTTTTGGATGTAGCTTCGGACGCGATCTTGTTGAGCCTTGGAAACAAGAGGCCCCAAACGAGTAGTTGGCTCGAGAGGGTCGCCCGGCTTATAGGACTCTGCAACATCTTTGACAAGCGCTGCAACCTCGTCTTGTTTATCTCGAGGCACCAGCATACGAGTCCATGCAATGCAGGTCTGGCCTGAGTTGATATAACAGTTGCCAACGCCAGCCTTTACTGCATCACTCAGATTTGCGTCATCGAGAATAATGAATGGCGACTTGCCGCCCAGTTCAAGAGCGACGCGCTTAACAGTTTGAGCAGCAACTTCACTCACGCGTTTACCTGCCGCAGTAGAACCGGTAAACGAGACCATATTGATCTCGGGGTGAGCCGCTATTGCCTCGCCCACAACCGGACCAGTTCCGGTAACAAGGTTGAAAACACCAGCAGGCAAGCCGACCTCTTCAATGATCTCTGCCAAAATGAAGGCATTCAAAGGAGCTACTTCGCTTGGCTTTAGAACCACGGTGCACCCAGCAGCGAGAGCGGGGGCAACCTTTGCGACGATCTGGTGAAGTGGATAGTTCCAAGGCGTGATGCACCCAACAACCCCCATGGGCTCACGAACAATCAGGCTTGAACCAAGCTTCTCTTCGAACTGGTAGTTCTCCAAGATCGTTGTGTACGAACCCATAACCATCGCAGGAAGACCTGCTTGGACCATCACCGACAAACTCGCGGGCATGCCCATCTCTTGAGATACGACTTTGCCGATCTCTTGCATGCGAGCGCCAAGGCCCTCTTGGAGCCGTTGTATGTACTTGCCACGTTCCTCTTTGGCCGTGGCTGCCCACGCAGGGAAAGCAGCTCGTGCGGCTCTCGCGGCCTTATCGACGTCTTCAGCCGACCCGTTGGGAATATGGCCAATGACCTCTTCAGTGGCAGGGTTGACTACGTCGATGCTCCCCTTGCCCGTAGAACCAACCCATGCTCCGTCGATAAAGATCTTGTCATGGTTGTACATACTCACGCCCCCCTATCAGCGGGCCCACCTCGTCAGGCCCTTAAGTGAGACGATACACCCAGATTGTGTTATTTAGTCCATAAAATCTTTGAATGTCTCGACTACAAACGGTCGATAATCGCTGATGCAAACTCAGAACACTTGACTTCAGTTGCGCCATCCATCAAGCGGGCAAAGTCATAGGTGACGATCTTCGCGGCAATCGTTGCTTCGAGAGCTGTGATGATGTCCTTTGCGGCATCATTCCAACCGAGGTGTTCAAACATGAGCACACCTGACAAGAGCACTGAGCCTGGGTTCACCTTGTCCTGTCCTGCATATTTCGGCGCTGTGCCGTGTGTCGCTTCAAAGATGCCATGGCCGGTCACGTAGTTAATGTTTGCTCCGGGGGCAATGCCAATACCGCCAACTTGAGCCGCGAGAGCATCGGACAAATAGTCACCGTTGAGATTCGTTGTCGCAATAACATCGAAATCAGTCGGGCGAGTCAAGACCTGCTGCAAGGTGATGTCAGCAATCGAGTCTTTAACCAAAATCTTGTCGCCGGGGTCCCCGTCACAGTCATCCCATCCCACAGCAACATCAGCAAACTCTTCACGCACCAAGTCGTATCCCCATGAACGAAAAGCTCCCTCGGTGAACTTTTGAATATTGCCCTTGTGTACCAGAGTCACGCTTTTACGCCCTCGGTCAACCGCATATTGAACAGCAGCCCTGACGAGACGCTTTGAGCCTGTCGCCGAAATGGGCTTTATGCCAATACCTGAGTCAGAACGAATATCCCAACCAAACTCATCATGAAGAAACCCTATGAGTTTGGCGACTTCCTTTGTGCCCGACTCAATTTCGAGACCTGCATAAACATCTTCTGTGTTCTCCCGGAAGATGACCATGTCAACCAGTTCTGGACGTTTGACAGGCGATGGAACTCCGGTGAACCAACGCACCGGACGAAGGCACACGTAGAGGTCGAGAATCTGGCGCAGAGCAACATTCAAACTGCGAATGCCACCACCGATCGGGGTGGTAAGTGGGCCCTTGATGCCGACCAAGTGATCGCGAAAATCGGTCACGGTCTGTTCGGGCAACCAGTCACCGGTTTCGTTAAATGCCTTTTCGCCGGCCAAGACCTCTTTCCAGGCCACCTTGCGTCCATGCTTGGCTGCTGCAGCGTCAAGCACTGATCTTGCCGCCGGCCAGATATCGACGCCGGTACCGTCGCCCTCGATAAAGGGAATGATTGGTTCCGCTGGAACATTAAGGGTGCCATCAGCGGCAAGAGTGATCTTTTCAGCCATGGCCGCAGTCTAGGACGGTGTTCGACAAACGCTATTTTGTGTGCCCAACATCATCTTTTAGTTGACTGGGTTTATCCCAATGAGGTTTGCATAAATCTCTCTGGTCGCTGTCGAGCGGTTGAGGGTATAGAAGTGCAAACCAGGCGCTCCTGAATCTAAAAGCTTCTGGCAAAGTTCAGTTGCCACCTCTACCCCTATGCGACGCACTTCGTCGGGTTGGTCAGCAACTCCCTTTAGACGTTCGGCTAGAGAAGGAGGAAAGGCTGCCCCTGAAAGCTGAGCAAAACGTTCGATTTGTCCGAGGTTTGTAACAGGCATGATGCCCGGAACAATCGGTTTGCTCACTCCAAGACGAGAGAGATCGTCGACCATGCGTAGGTAGTCATCGGCATCGAAGAAGAACTGGGTGACCCCAAAATCTGCCAAAGCCAGCTTCTCGCTGAGATAGCGACGGTCATCGGCCAAGTTGGCAGAACGAGGGTGACCTTCAGGATGGGCCGCAACCCCGACTGACGAACTTCCTCTCTCACGAATCAAAGAAACGAGTTCGTGTGCGTAGTGGAAGCTGCCGCCATGACCACCATCTTCCTCATCAACGGGTGGGTCGCCCGCCAGCGCCAAAATGTTTTGGACACCTGCGCGGTTATAGCCATCAATGATGTCGATAAGTTCTTCTTGGCTATGGCCCACACAAGTCAGATGGGCCATTGGCGTCATCGAGGTTTCACGAAGAATGCCAACGACAATGTCTCGTGTTCGTTCGCGCGTAGAACCGCCTGCACCATATGTAACAGAAACGAAAGCGGGATTTAATGGCTCCAATTCGACAAGAGATTTTTGAAGCGCAAGCACGGCCTCGGCGGGCTTGGGAGGAAAAAACTCAAATGATATACATCGCTGTGCCGCCAGTAATTCATGGATCTTTGGCATGAAGAAGGTTACCCTCTGGCTATTCCGAGAGCGATCGCCGAGCTCTCTGCAGCAGCGACCGTATTGGACAACAACATGGCAACCGTAGTCGGGCCAACACCCCCCAGGCGCGGGGTTATCCAGCCGGCTACTTCGGCCACAGACTCATCGACATCTGAAACCAAGCGCTTGCCCTGCCAGGTGATTCCCCCACCTATTACAGTCGCCCCAGCTCGCACCATATGAGGCTGAATCAGATTTGGGCTACCAGCTGCACCAATGACGATGTCGGCTCGCTGCGTATGTTCGATCCAATTTGGAACTCCGGTATGCACAACGGTTACTGCAGCATTGGCATTGGGGCGCTTCATTGCCAACAGCAATGCAAGCGGTCGCCCAAGCGTTACGCCCCGACCCACTATCACCACGTGACGACCCGCCACCGGTACCTCATAATGAGCCAACAAAGCCTGAATACCGGCAGGAGTGCATGGCAAAGGACCCTGCGCTCCGATCACCAGTCGTCCCAGGTTTGTAGGGTGCAAACCATCGGCATCTTTATCGGGATCAACTGCCTCAAGCACCCGGGCTTCATCAACTGCAGCCGGCAGTGGAAGCTGAACGATAAACGCGTGCACCTTGGGATCTGAGTTGAAACTTTTCACCGCCTCGATCACTTCATCGGTTGTGGCCGAACTACTAAGCAGTGCTTCTGATGAAGCCATCCCAACTTGAGCGCAAGCCTCATGTTTCTTTCGGACATAGCCTGCGCTTGCCGGATCTTCTCCAACAAGAATTGTCCCAAGCCCAGGGGTGATCCCTTGGGTCAGCAAAACCTCAACTCTGGAAGCGACATCGCTGAGCACGGCGTCGGCAACTGGTTTTCCTTCAAGAAATATCGCGCTCACTAGTGGAGGAAGTGCCTTTCACCTGTGAAGATCATGGCGATGCCATGTTCATCTGCTGCCGCTATTACCTCTTCATCACGCACCGAACCGCCGGGTTGGATGACAACTGCAACACCGGTGCTTGCCGCAGCGTCGAGACCGTCTCTAAACGGATAGAACGCATCACTCGCACATGCTCCACCAACTGCTCTACCAGCGGCTTTCTTGGCAGCGATTTCACCTGACTCAACACGATTTTGTTGACCCGCTCCAATGCCCCATGCGACATGATCTTTGACCATGACGATGGCGTTTGATTTCACGTGGCCACAAACTCGCCATGCCATCTCGGCATCACATCTCTGTTCCTTTGTGGGCTGAGTCTTGGTAACAACTCGCCACGTGTCGGCAGTAGCAACAAACCCTGGGGCATCTTGGACAAGAAATCCGCCCGTGATCTGACGTATCTGAAGCTTTGAGTGTTGGGGCACCGATGCCTCCAACAAACGAGTGTTCTTACGTTTAGCCACAAGGCGCTCGATTACCCCAGGGGCGTATCCAGGAGCGATCACAACATCGGCCTGGGCTGCATTGACCATTTCCTCAACGGTTGCATCATCAACAATGCGATTGAGCGCAACAATCCCGCCAAAGGCTGAGCGTTCGTCACATTCAAATGCCTTCTTGTACGCGGTGCTTAAGTCATCGGAAATTGCCACACCACATGGGTTGGCGTGTTTGACTATCACTGCTGTGGGCCGGGTACCCAGGTCGTTCACCAAAGCCCACGCTGCATCGGCATCGTAGAGATTGAGATACGACAGTTCCATGCCGGCGTGTTGAACGACATCGTCCCACCAGCTCTTTTCACCAATCGCTCGATAACGCGCTCCTCGTTGATGAGGATTCTCGCCGTAGCGAAGATCTTGCACGCGCTCAATCGCAAAGTGAATCGTCGGAGGTAACGCTTCTGGCCGTTTTTCACCTGGCTCGTTCTCGCCGACCTCTGCATCGGTCTCATCGAGCCAGCCGACAATCGCAGCGTCATAAGCGGCCGTATGAGCAAAAGCTGCACGGGCCAACCTGCGCCGAGTCTTAGCTGAGAGATGGGAATCACTTGAACTTCTAATTTCCTCAAGAACCAGCTCGTAATCTTGCGGGTCGACAACCACTCCAACAGAACCGTGGTTCTTTGCAGCAGCACGCACCATGGTGGGACCGCCTACATCGATCATCTCGATTGAAGGATCCGCCCGAAATGGATAGAGATTGCAGACCACAAGGTCGATCGGTGCGATACCTCGAGTTTTCAGGTCGGCCAAGTGTGAGGGGTTGGAGCGGTCTGCCAAAATTCCGCCGTGTATTGCAGGGTGCAGGGTCTTTACCCTTCCATCAAGCATCTCAGGTGCCCCAGTTAATTCAGCCACTTCGACAACTGCAACACCACTGTCAGCCAAAGCCTTTGCAGTCCCTCCGCTTGAGATCAATTCCCAACCCAAAGAGACCAGACCTTTTGCAAGGTCAACAAGACCAGTTTTGTCGTATACCGACAAGAGTGCTCTCACGAAAGTTTCCCTTCTACAAACGCATTGATAGTTGCAGGATAAAGATGGCGCTCAACTGTTTTAATGCGTTCATGAAGAACCTCAAGGGTGTCGCCACTCAGCACAGGTACTGATTGTTGAGCAAGAATCGGCCCCGCGTCGACTTCGTCAATAGCGAGGTGGACCGTGCAGCCCGTCTCTTCTACTCCTGCGTCCATTGCATCCCTTACTGCGTGCCAACCCGGAAACGCCGGCAGCAAAGATGGATGCGTGTTGAGAATACGGCCCTCGTATGCATCATGAATTGGTTTAGCCAAAATGGTGCCAAATCCAGCCATGACCACAAGCTCTACCTTATTTTTGACAAGTGCATCCACCACTTTGTGGGTATAGCCAACTCGGTCGAAATCGTCTGCATAAGAATCGCGCTCTACCAATTCGACAGCTATGCCCGCTTTGTTAGCGACTTCACTTGCACGACAAGGCCGATCAATGAGGACCATCACAACACCTGGACACTTTGCCAGAATTGCCTCAAGAATCGTTCCACTGCCTGACGCCAAAACCCCAATTCGCACGCCCTGACGCTACCAGTGGCCCGCCATATAGCTGTTATGGCATATCCCCTTTAAGGGATTAGCCGCTGAAACGAGCTTTAAAGCTATGCAGCCTGCAAAGCAGTGATGATGGCGGCTCGGCGATCAGGGTCAGTAGTAACCGGACCATAGAAGCCAGTCCGCTGGACGAGCCCTCCAAATCGCTCGATTAGACGATCGGCTACCTCATCTAGTTCGCAAACCACTGCAAAGGTCTCCAGCACGTCATCGGTGATCAATGCCGCCATGTCTCCCCAGCGACCCTGCTTCGACAAGGTATTCAACTCAGTTTGTAGATCGCCCCAGCCGTGGAGTTCAAGCACGCCCCGATAGGCAGGCGTTGACCCATAGAACGAAATTTGCTGACGGGCCATGCCGGCGGCAGCTTGTTTCTCACCCTCGTTCTCGCCAGTTACCACAAAGGCCGTATAGCTGATCTCAAAATCGGCTGCCGACTTTCCACCGGCGGCCATTCCCTTGTTCAACGCAGGAATAGTGATTTCTTTTAGATAGCGCTCGGTAGTGAAAGCGTGAACCAAAAAACCGTCTGCAACTTCACCTGCTACTTCGGTCATTTTCTCACCCACACCAGCTAGGAAAACTTTCGGGGGTCCATATGGATTTGGGCCTGGACTGAAGAAGGGCGTCATAAGAGTGTGCTGGTAATAATCACCTCTGAAATCGAGCTTGCCACCAGTATTCCAACAATCCCAGATGGCATGCATGGCCAAGATGTACTCTCGCATGCGCGGAGCGGGATGAGACCATGGCATAGAAAATCTCTTCTCGATGTGAGCTTTGATCTGAGAACCAAGACCGAGAAGAAGACGTCCCTTTGAAGCCTGCTGAATGTCATTGGCCACCATCGCCATATGCATCGGGTTGCGAGCAAACGCAACCGCTATACCTGTTCCCAACTCAATATGTTCAGTCGCTTCAGCGGCCAACAACAACGGCAAGAACGGGTCGTGGCCAGTCTCAGGCACCCATAACCCGTTGAAGCCTCCCGCTTCTTGAAGTCGTGCCGCCTCGGCCGCCCCTTGAATGCCTGCAATTCCTCCGTCAACCTTCATGTGTGCATCCTAAAGAGATTTACCATTGGTAGGTAACATCGGTCATTTGTTCTGACACTTCCCAGAGACGTTGAGCAGAACTTCGATCGGTCGCCGCGCTCGTTGCTTTTACCTTCTTGGGACTTCCTCGCATTTCAAAGAGCGCTCCTGGTCCATAGAAATCTCCACCCTCGACATCAGGCATCGTTGCACCATAGAGCTGAGGAAGTGCCCCGCCAAAAGCCGGTTGAGCAGCAATCGCATTTCCTATTGACATAACCCGCGCAGAAATCTTGCTGCCGGCCATTTCAGGTCCTACCGCTTGAAGATGTGTAGAGGCATAACCGGGGTGCGCTGCCACCGATATCAGAGCAGCGCCATTTTGACGAGAAAGACGATCGAGCTCGTATGCGAACAACAAGTTCGCCAGCTTCGACTGCCCATATGCCAACCACTTGCGATAGCCACGTTCGCTGTTCAAATCGTCCCAGTGCATAGAACCGATCCTGTGCATAAACGAACTTGTAGTCACCACCCGTGGGGCTTGTGCAGCCAACAACAAGGGCAATAGCAGACCGTCCAATGCAAAGTGACCTAGGTGGTTGGTTCCAAATTGCGCCTCGAAACCCTGCGCTGTCTGAGTTTGAGGTATGGCCATGATGCCTGCATTGTTCATAACCACATCAAGATGGTCGACCCGTTCAGCCAAGGTCTTTGCACATAAATGAACTGAATCGAGATCGGCCAAATCTAGAGGAATCAGCTCAGGGGCTGGACCCGTTGCACTGTCTTTTACACTGACTAAGGCTTTGGCAGCTTTCTCTTGATTACGACATGCGAGAATCACTCTGGCTCCGGCGTGAGCCAAGGCCTGGGCAGAACACAGACCAAGACCACTGTTGGCCCCTGTAATGAGAATTACACGCCCTCTTTGATCAGGAATATCCGAGCTGGTCCAGCCCATGGCTAGCGACCGAACATCGGCAGTGCATCAGCAATCGCATCCCAAGCACGGCGTTCATCCTCACGTGGTGCAGCTTCTACTGTGCATTTAGCCCCAAGAACCATGGTCTCGCGAGTCTCAGGTTTGTAGACAGGCCACTGTCCCAAAGACTCATTCGAGGGATCACCGTTTCGTGCGAATGCGAGCCAAGCGGCTTGCATTTGCGAAGCAAGCCGCTCTGCGTGCTCTCCCTCACCAGACAACATCGAGGCTCCCGGAGCATCGAGGGTGCCAAACACCATTGGCAACTCAATGGCATGACAAGAACCCAACATGGCCATTGGGGACTCCCACGTAATCAAGTAAGCAAACGTTGCTGGAGCATGCGGAGCATGAAGATCTAAGCAACGCATAGCCGGCGCCCTGAAGAAACGGTCACTCTCCATTGCCCACCACAACTCTGTGGCAGTGGCAACCTCTCCTCGAGACTCACGAGCCTTGCGATAAGACTCAAGTGCCAGTTGTGCATCATCGCGTAGGCGAGGTCTAATCCGTTCGACCAATGCATCGTCATCAAGGCTCATTGCGTCGGGATCGAGCATGGCGAATAACTTCATCTCATCTCGATTGGAACCCATCATGAGAGTTATGCCCTTTGCCGAACCACCCGCGATGAGCTCCCAAGGCGACGACGGCAAAACCACTCCATCGATATTTGGTTGAAATGGCATAACCAGTTCTCCGCTTGTACTTTGCATCACTTGAGTTTGTGCAGCCACGATGTCTTCTACCGATGCGGTTCTTACCTCGTCAATTGAGGAAAGTCCCATTGCTTCTACAAGGCGGGTTGCAACGCGTTCGGCATCTTCGGCAGGCATCGCCATAGGAGCACCGCTTTGACAAATTGCCTTTTGGAAAAGTCCCTTGGCCTTAGGAGCCGCAAGTAAGTTGCTCGTGCTCATCGAGCCAGCCGATTCCCCAAATACCGTTACATTCTGTGGGTCGCCCCCGAAATTGGAGATGTTGTCTCGAACCCATTCCAACGCAGCTATTTGGTCAAGAAGTCCCCAATTGCCCACTGTCCCGGTTTCCGGGTCTACCAACTCAGGGTGTGCAAGATATCCAAACACTCCAAGGCGATAATTAAGCGTTACTACGACGACATCACCCAAACTCGACAGCGTCTTTCCGCTGTACATCGGCGAACTACCAGAACCAAAGATGAACGCCCCACCATGTAGCCAGACCATTACAGGGCGTTTTGCATCATCTAACCCAGGAGTCCAGACATTTAGGTATAGGCAGTCTTCCGAAGCCGGCTCACCTCCACCCATCATCGCAGCCATGGGAATATCGGCCTGAACACTTACCGTGCCAAACGCCGTGGCATCTCGCTTGCCCTTCCAAGGCTCTACTGGCTGGGGCGGACGAAACCTGAGTTCACCAACCGGAGGCTTCGCGTAAGGAACGCCTTTAAAGACATGCAGGTTGTCTTCTATACTTCCTTGTATCTTTCCGGCCTTTGTTTCAACCACTGCTGCCATGTGATCCCCCCTTGGAGCCCGTTGCATCGTAAGCCTACGTTTTCAATCAATCTTGACCTTTGTCAAGAAATACGATCTAGTGTCGAGCTGTGCGAAACCAGAATGCGGTCGATTGTGCATTGCTCGTCCTACGGATATCGCTAGGAATCAGCATGGCGGCACATGGCCGACAGAAATTCTTTTCAGGTGGCCGCATAGCTGGAACAGCTCGCTGGTTCGAAAGCATTGGCATGAAGCCTGGGCGTTTCCATGCGATTACTGCCGCTTCGACTGAAGTGACTTCGGGACTTTTGCTCGCCGCTGGTTTCATGACTCCCTTGGCCGCTGCTGCATTCGTTGGCCTGATGTTTGTCGCAGCATGGACGGTGCATCGCCCTAACGGCTTCTTTAGCGTCAACAGCGGTTGGGAACTGAACTTCATCTTTGCCATAACGGCTATCTGTCTGGCTGGAATCGGGCCTGGCCGACTATCGCTCGATCACATCTTGAATATCGACGACACACTTTCAGGTTGGCTCGGCTTGGCAATTGCAGCCGGAATCGGCCTTAGCGCGGGAGTTGGCCTGCTGGCATTTTTTTATCGTCCCCCGGCGCCACAAACAACTGATTAGCCCTCACTCCAACGCGGGATCGATGCAGTTATCGGCCCCGCCACCTGGACCAGCGGGTTCGGTTCGTGGGTAAGGCTCGATGAAGCCAGAACCAGGGTCGTCAGTTTTTAAGAAACGCTTGATTGCCCTTTCAAGTGCCTGAGCTTCACCAAGTTGAGTCTCAGGCTTTGCCAATAGCTCTGCCTCTGGAGGGTTCGACAAGAACAACGCTTCAGATAGCACGGCAGGCACCCCAACTGAGCGACGCAAAATGCCGTAGTAGTCACCTCCGCTGTCGTTGGGCCGATACTTCGCACCCGCATCAGAGTCGGCCTCCCAAACTATTCCCTTGTATTTCGAGAACTCTTTGAACAGCTCTTCATAAACCAACCCGCCCAGTCGTTTGGACTCAGCAGAAGCGATCTGAAAGAAGGTCTCGGTACCCGGTTTTTCTGATGGACCATCAGAGCCGCCATTGTGATGAATCGAAAGAAACGCCTTAGGGGCGAGGTTCGTAGCGATCTCGGTTCGAGTCGCGATAGTGATGCGATAATCAGAATTACGCGTCAGCACTACTGAGATTCCTGCTTTGTCCAACAACTCGGCCAGATGGCGAGCGACCTCTAAATTCAAGTCACGCTCTACCAATCCGTTGGCCCCTACTGATCCGGTCTCGATACCGCCATGACCTGGATCGAGCACAACGGTTGCTTGGGTAAGTGGCTTACCCCTTGCTACATCTCCCTCACGTCCACATGGAGTGCGAACTCGATAGCCGTCGCTCGAAACACTTATGACCGGAACTGTGATGCCCGAAGGAGTCACCAAGGCTTTCGCTTTGGGGTCTGGACCCTGCGAGATAGCAACAGTCGTGGTGGTAACTGCCGTGGCTAAAGATGTAGTTGAAGACGTACTTGACGACGTTGATGACGATGTTCTTGTGAGCGATGAAGCAGAACCCGCCTTGTCGCTTGAACAGCCGGCGACCGAGACCCAAGCCACTGCCAATACGAGCAAAAGGCGGGCACCCTTCATTGTTGAGGCCCTAAAGTTTTGCGACAATCTCGGCCATGAGAGCGCTTGCCTCGGTTGGATTGTTTCCAACCTTTACTCCCGCTTCACGCAAGGCTTCCATCTTTGCCGCTGCAGTTCCCTTGCCGCCCGAAACAATTGCCCCGGCATGGCCCATCTTCTTGCCCGGAGGCGCCGTAACACCGGCAATGTAAGCAACAACGGGTTTGGTCATCTTTGTAGCGATGAACTCGGCAGCTTCTTCTTCTGCCGAACCACCGATCTCACCGAACATCATGACTGCCTTGGTGTCAGGGTCAGACTCGAAGGCTGAGAGGCAATCGATAAACGTTGTGCCCGGAACCGGATCGCCGCCAATACCCACACAGGTGGTCTGACCAATTCCTTGCTGGGTCAATTCATAAAGAGCCTGATAGGTCAAGGTTCCAGAACGACTGACGATTCCAACAGGGCCGCCGCCCATGGCAATCTCGCCCGCTGTTATTCCGATGTTGCACTTACCAGGACTGATGAGCCCAGGACAGTTCGGGCCGAGCAAACGAACGTCTGGAAAGTCACGGCGCAAAAGGTTGTAAAAACGTGCCTCATCGTGAGCCGGAACACCTTCGGTAATAACAACTATTAACTTCACTCCACCTTCGGCTGCTTCGATCACAGCGTCTGCAACTCCCGGAGCGGGAATGAAAACGCACGAGGCAGTTGCACCAGTCTCTTTAACTGCCTCCACAACAGATGCATAGATGGGAATGCCTTCGACGTCTGTACCTGCCTTTTTAGGATTGGTACCTGCCACAACTTTGGTTCCGTAAGCCTGGTTGCGAAGACCGTAGAAACGCCCCTGGCTACCGGTTAGGCCTTGGTAGAGGACCTTGGTGTTCTCATCGACAAATATGCTCACTTGGTCTTTCCTCCTGCCAAAGCAACGGCCTTTTCTGCTGCGGCAATCATCGTCGGAAGCGAGATGAGCCGATCTGATTCGTGCTGTTTCAAGATGGCCCTGCCTTCATCGGCATTGGTTCCATCGAGACGGATAACTATTGGTGCAGCAATCTCGACTCGTTCCAGTGCTGACACGATGCCGTTAGCCACCTCGTCTCCTCTTGTGATTCCCCCAAAGATATTGATGAAGATGGACTTGACCCGTGGATCGTTATTGATAACTTCCAACGCCCCTGCCATCACCTCGGCATTAGCGCCGCCGCCGATATCTAAGAAGTTGGCGGGCGAACCACCAACTTGGTTCACAACATCAAGGGTGCTCATTGCAAGGCCCGCTCCATTGGCAATGATGCCAACCGAACCCTCAAGGCCAACATATTGAAGGCCCTTCGCGTTAGCAGCCTCTTCTCGCTCATCACGCACCTGTGTTGCCTCATACTCTGCCCACTCGTGTCTGAACGAGGCATTGGCATCGAGTGTGACCTTGGCGTCCAGTGCATGAACTTTTCCCTCAGGGGTGAGGATCAACGGATTGATCTCAGCAAGGTCGGCATCGCCTTCAACGTAAGCCTTGTAAAGCTTTTGCAGAATCTCAACCACGCCTTCTGTTGCAATGGGGTTCAAGTTTGCAGCTGCAACCCACGCACGACATTTCTCATCAGTTAAACCCTCAACCGGGTTGATGTGTATACGAGCGATCGCATCGGGATTCTCCACAGCAACTGCTTCGATCTCGACCCCTCCCTCTGCTGAAAGCATGCCGAGGTATTGCTTTGCGCCACGATCCAAAGTGAAGCTGGCGTAGTACTCCTCGGCTATATCCGAGGCTTTTTCAATCCAGATGATCTTTACAACGTGGCCCTTGATGTCCATGCCCAAAATATTTCCAGCATGTGTGCGAACTTCATCGAGGTTGTTGGCCAACTTGATTCCGCCAGCTTTGCCGCGGCCACCAACTTGTACTTGGGCTTTTATAACCAATGGAAATTCGAGTTCGCCTGCCAGTTCCACAGCCTCATCAACTGTTGTTGCAACCCCACCGGGAGAAACCGGAATTCCGAAAGAAGCGAAGAATTGTTTTCCTTGATACTCGTACAGATCCACCTGGTAATGCTCCTGATCTAGAGGGAATGGTTAATCAACTGGGCTTGAGTCACGCTGGGCCAAAGCGTTGGCAAGCCACTCAGTAATTTCAGACATTGGGGTGCCTGGCGTGAAAAGTTCTGCGACCCCGGCCTCTTTCAACGTCACGATGTCGCCAGCGGGGATGATTCCCCCCCCAAATACCAGAACGTCATCGAGACCACGGCTACGCAACTCTTCCATAACCCGAGGAAACAAGGTCATGTGTGCACCTGATAGCAACGACAGCCCAACTGCATCGGCATCTTCTTGCATCGCCGTTTCAGCAACCTGCTCGGCAGATTGGTGAAGACCTGTGTAAATAACCTCAAACCCAGCATCACGCAGGGCTCGAGAGATCACCTTGGCCCCACGATCATGACCATCAAGACCAGGTTTGGCGACTACTACTCTGTATCGGCGCTCCACGAGATTGCCATGTTACGCAACTTAAGCGCGCGACATACCATCGGTGTTGTGAACACCCCGAAACGAACTCCAGGCCGTGGCCCCCAACGCAGGACGCGTCGAACATCTAGTTGGGCTGTACTAACAGCCGTGCTCGGCGTTCTGGCTGGATTTGGCCTCATGTATTTCATAGCCAGCCTCGCCGGGAGAGGCGATATTGACCTGAAACTTGGCGATGAAGTCTTTGAGGTGGGTCAGGTTGAACGCCTATCAAAGGCCATAGCCAAAGATGGTCCGCTTCTCATTCCAGATGCGTCCCCTAATAAGACTCGCGACATCTATGTTCAGCATTTAAGCGATGACCCCCAAAATGATTGGCTGGCCTTTGCCGCACGTCCAAGTGGTTCTCCTCGCGAATGCAACTTGGTCTGGGACGCAGGCGCCAAGAATTTTCTGGACCCATGCGGAACCAATCGATTTCCCAGCGATGGCAAAGGACTGACGGGCTACATAGTCAGAGTGAGAGACAACAAGCTCTATGTCGAAATACGAATCCGCGAAACAAACACGACCGCTGTCAGGCCTAACTCACCTTGAAGGTTGCCACCACGGTCCCGGAAGGACCGTTCCCTTTGACCGTAGCGGTGATCGTGTACGTTCCCTTGACTTTGGGAACGATGTAGGCCCTGGGGACAAGAAGCAGATCCGTGCCCATCATGTCGTAGGGGTCAAAATCGGCATGGCTGCTCCCGCCCGGATGCACATAGTCAACGCCGGTGCCCGTCGTGGTCGCAAAGACGTAGATCTTCGATCCCGCGGGGAAGTCGGCGCCGTCGAGTGGTCGTGGATCCAGGCGCAAGGCGTTGTCGGCAACCTGAATGCTCAGGCGTTCGGCCGGAAGGAGAATGGGGAGGATCGGAACGACGTTCAGGAGTGGGAGAGTAGTTGTTGTTGTCGTTGTTGTGGCGACGATCGTTGACGGACCGGTCGCCCGATCGATCCCGGGTTCCGTGGTTCCAGGAGCTTGATCGCGTTTGGGGATCGTGGTTGTTCCGGTCGTAGGCAATTGCTCGGCCTCGTCGACCCGTGGTGAATCCCGTTTCACCGGAGAAGGCACCTCCCCGGTGGGCATCTTCATGGTCGACCCACCGGTGTCCATCGGCACGGTTTCGCCTGCCGATGCCGTCTGCAATGCCACGGGCGCCTGGAAGGACCGATCGGGCGGCAAAGGATTGGTCAGCCCGACCACGGCCGCCAGCGCAGCGGCGGCGACCGGCATTGCAGCGGAGCTCATCACGGCAGGCAACGCCGTGACAGCCGATGGAATCTGCACAGCCGGTCCGATGAAGGGCACCCCAGCCAGCGCTGCCAATGGACCGGCGATCAGCCGCAGACGGCCGATCGAGATAGAGACGAACGCCCGAACAACCTCTGGCGAGAAATGAGAGCCGGCGCAACGAGCGAGCTCGGCTCGGGCGGCCTCCGGCGACATACCCTTTTTGTACGATCGAACGGCAACCATGACCTCGTAGGAATCGGCCACAGCCACGATGGCTGCCGGGCGAGGGATCTGGTCGCCCTTCAGTTGGCGTGGGTAGCCGCTTCCGTCCCACTTCTCGTGATGGCCACCGATGGCGTCGACCCACTCACCCAGGAATGCTCTCAAAGGCTCGATCAGCTTCATCCCTGCCGCCGGGTGCCCTTGGATGACGGCCCATTCCTCGGCGTCGGGCTTGCCCGGCTTGTTCAGGATCTCCGGCGGCACCATGAGTTTGCCAAGGTCGTGGAGCAACGCGCCCCACTGCAGCTTCTGACGATCCTCCTCGGGAAGGCCGAGCTCCTCGCCAATGAGCTCGGCATACAAACGGACGCGCTCCGAATGCCCCCGGGTGCGACGATCGTGATCACCGAGGGCGCCGATCAGCTCGATGACCTGGCGAGCCGCGGTTCCGGGATCGTCCGCAAGCCCGTTGGATCGCGCCTCGTCCACCAGACGTTCGAGTCGACGGCTGCTGCCGCCCTTCAGCGCTGCCTTCAGGCGGGAAGGGGCCTGGTCGGGAAAGAGAAGTGAGAGCCGCATCAGCACCGCGAGCGGCAACAGTCGACGAGCCAACCGATCAGTTGCCCAGATCACTCCCGTCGACATGACCACGATCCCAAGCACACGGACGATCGCCAGGGTCAGCGATCCCGGCACGGGCAGCACGCTACTCGCAACGATGGCTGTGCTCGCCGCCATCGCTATCGGGCCCACGAGCACAACCCCACGAATCGCTCGGGCCGCCCAGGGGCGGGCCTGCCACGACCGAGCTTCGCTATCCGGACCCTCAGTAGCCATATACCACCGATCGGCAGGCTCATTTCCACGCTTGAGTGATTTCTCACAGGGAGACCTCTGCCAGGTGCCCGACGGTGGAGCCATTCCTGCGGAGTCGTACGCAAGGGTGTTCCTCCTTGCCTTCCTCATGCTGTGACTGCTACAAAGAGTGCCAAACATACCTCCGAGTCTTCACGAGCTGAAAAGATGGCGACACGGCCGGAACGGTAAGGTAATCAGAACCTGGGCACGACAGATTGTGGCGGGACATGCCAACTCAACAATCCATCCTCACACCCCCGGTCTACGACCAAATCACTACCGGAATCATTTCTGTCGAATCGCTGCTACGGGATCTGGCTCCGTTTGTCACTGCAGGGCTGATCCTCCTTTTCATCGTCAGCAAGATAGCGGCAAGGCATCATGTTCGGCTCAAAAGCGCCCTGGATTGGCTGCCAAGCCCTACCGCTACGATCCATCCGACTTGCGTCGCGGCCGAATTTCCCGACGGGTAAGGGCATTTACCGCCGGCACGCTGCTCACGACAGCGGGTGTCGGTATTATCGGGTCGCTTGACGCCGTCGGCCAAGAGGTCGTTGAAGGCCCCAGTCGACCGATTGAACACGTCATACGCCTGTTGAGCGGTGTATCTCATGCCTCGGTCATCGTGCAGAACCAAGAAGCCATGTTCATGAATCAGAGTTTTGTTGATGGGAAGAAACTGGATTCGCTCATCACGCTTGCCGCGAAACAGGGCATTGCAATCTCGAAATTCCAAACCTCCTTCATGAACCTGGAGGACTCCCACGGACACGACAATTCGGCGCTGATCATCGCCGTGCAGGAAGATGCTAAAGGAGTTCCCAAATCGCCACAGGATTGCACCCAACCTCTCCCGGTCACGGTGGACCAGGCTGCCAACACGGCTACCGGTGAAAGAATCAAGCTCAATGGTGTCGAGGCCGTTGTCGAGGCAATCGATGACAACAACTCCAGTATGAATCGTATCGGTGTACTGATGAGCCAAGATGCTCTCGCCTGCATCACCGGTATACGTGATCTTCCGCCCTATGGCGCAGTCTTCAGTCCCCGGTACTCGGCACGCGTCCGTGATCTCATGCTTCAGGTCGATCTGACGGGCCAAGCAGTGATCGTTGACGCCAACCAACTGACGAAAATGAATGACGCCTTCTGGGCAAGGAACGCAGCCGCCATCTTTCTGATTGCGAAGATCCTGACGGCACTCGGTCTGGGCCTGGGCGCCATCGGGTTGAAACAGTCCCAACTCCATCAGTACCACAGCGAGATCAGTTCAATGATGGCTGATGGCAACAATGCAAATGCCATTGCGGTGGTCGAATCGTTCCGTGCTCTCAGTGAAAGCTTGAGGGGGGCAGTTCTGGGGATTATTCCGGCGCTCCTCCTTCCAATAATCTTCAAC
This sequence comes from uncultured Acidimicrobiaceae bacterium, assembly GCA_964349215.1. Taxonomy (GTDB): domain Bacteria; phylum Actinomycetota; class Acidimicrobiia; order Acidimicrobiales; family CADCSY01; genus JACOTK01. Next base: position 19,007 of record CAYGGL010000009.1, read on the forward strand.
ATGGCCGTCATTGGCCTCGATGTCGAAACGGGATTGAGAAACATCACATTGGCGACCATGTTCATGGCGATCGCAAATGGGATGGCCGGACGATCGGGATCTCTAAAGGTTCTGAAGAACATGACACCTGCGGAGGCGATGAGATAGATGGAACACACCACGAAAGGGTTGCTGCCCTCGGGCGCCAGGGTCATATGTTCTGGACGGGATCTGAGCAAATCATTTGGCTCTACAAACGTGCTGGACAACTTCAATATCGATATCGAGGAAGGAAGGTTCACCCTCATAAACGGTGAATCGGGATCAGGGAAAACGACCCTCTTGATGTTGTTGTCAGGTCTGGATGTGCCAACGAGAGGCACCGTAATCTCGGCCGGTGAGGTCGTCACAGGAATGGGCAAGGGTGATCTCGCAAAATGGCGGCAGCGCGTTGGATTTGTCATGCAAAAACCCAATTTGCTTCCAAACTTTTCCGCGCTTGAAAACCTTTGTCTTGTCCATGGCCTGGCCGGGAACACCATTGATGTCCAAAAAGCACGGGAGATACTCGGCTCCCTCAACATCAAGGACCAATCAAAACCAGTCGCCACCCTTTCGGGTGGCGAACAGCAGAGGGTCGCGATTGCGAGAGCAGCCGTCAAGAATCCAGACGTCATCTTTGCGGACGAGCCGACGGCTTCACTGGACTCGGCCACAAAATCGCTGGTAAGCGCGGCTCTCGCTCGGGTTGTCGACGAGCTCAATATCTCTGTCGTCGTGGTTTCGCATGATGAGCTCGTGAAGCGCGATGCTCATCGGATCATCACCCTGTCAAGCGGGGTGATCACCGATGATGTCCACCAGGAATCCGGGACCGAGCCGAGTGGCCGAGTGATTGTGTTAGATGAGCCTCAAGTGGTCGAGAGGTTGGTTTGAGCGCGGTCGCCGCTATCACCATCACGATCTGCCGGCCGCCGCGCCGCCCTTGATCAGGAACGCCGGGAAGGAACGGCGGCGACCCGCAAGACGTACACCCTGTCCTGACGCGCCATGCTGGTGATCATGCCCGCCATGCGACATCTACGACCCCCCCCGGCCCACGATGCCGGGCATCGGCGCGCTCGGCGCCTGGAGACGGACCGTACGAGGGGATACCGTAGCCGGCCTCGCCGTTGCCGCCTACCTCGTGCCCCAGTGCATGGCCTATGCCCGCCTGGCCGGCGTTCCACCGATCACCGGCCTGTGGGCAGCGCTTGGAGCGCTGGTGCTCTACGCCCTGCTCGGTACGAGCTCTCGCTTGTCGGTCGGTCCCGACAGCGCATCCGCGCTGCTGGTCGGATCAGCGGTTGCCACCATCGGCGCCGATGTCGGGCCTCAGAACCGGGCCCAGATCGCGGCGGCGCTTGCCTTGGCCGTTGGAGCCATCGCGCTTCTGGCCTGGGCCACCCGCCTCGGCTTTATTGCCGACCTGCTGTCCCGACCGGTCCTCGTGGGCTACATGAACGGCGTCGCCGTGACCATGATCGTGAGTCAGCTCCCGAACCTTACGGGGATCTCCTCAGAGCGCCGTGACATGCCGGCGCTTGCTGTTGACATAGCGCTCCGACTCGGCGACCTACAGCCGGCCCCCCTTGTCGGAGCTGCTGTTGTGACCGCTCTCACGTTGTTGCAGCGAATCCGGCGAGTGCCCGGTCCTCTCATCGTCGTTCTCGGCGCCACCGCGGTCACCGCGATCTTCGACCTCGAAGACCATGGTGTCACGACCATAGGCCGGGTGCCGAATGGTCTCCCTCCCTTGACGTTACCGGGCATACCGACGCACCTGTGGCCCAGCGTGTTGGCCGCCGCCGCCGGTATCTGCGTAGTCGTCTTCACCGACAACATCCTCTCTGCCCGGGCCTTCGCGACGCGCCGCGGCGATCGCATCGACGCCAACCAGGAGCTTTTGGCTCTGGCCGGGGCCAACACCGCTGGCGGGCTCGCCGGGCTCCACGACATCGACGACTACCCCGAGGCCGTTACCCTCCCCGGCTTGGTTGTGTACCGCTACGACGCTCCCCTGTGCTTCGCCAACTCCGAGGATTTCCGGAGGAGAGTCACCAAGGCGGTCAACGAAGCAGATGCTCCCGTCGAATGGGTCGTGCTCAACATGGAGGCCAACGTCGAGATCGACCTGACCGCCACCGACATGCTCGAAGCTCTGCGCAGTGAGCTTGCCTCGCGAGGGATCCAGCTTGCTCTGGGCCGGGTGAAGCACGACCTCGCCGTCTATCTCGAGCGAGCCGGCTTCACGTCGCGGGTCGGCGCCGATCACATGTTTCCAACCCTGCCGACGGCTCTCGAGGGGTTCCTGCGACGACACGGCGCAGCACCTCAAGGCTGAGCGCGCCCTTCAAACCGTTGCTGAACCTCGTCGTGCGACAGGCGCGGCGAACTCCGGTGGATCAACTCACGTGGTGCTGGTCAAAGTTCATCTTCCCTCTACCTGGCTGTCACGAGACGGCAAGGAGGCGTCCATGTGCGTTTCGTAGGTTCCCTTGGAGAACGGTCGAATAAAGGTCGAACAAAGGGGAACATCATGAAGTTGCGAGCTGCATTTGCCGGTGCGACCATCCTATTCGGACTGGTGGCCAACATCGCTGGTCCGGGTCCGGCTACGGCCGAACCCGCGACGTTGTCGAACCCTGATTCAGTGGCCAAATGGAAGCTGGACAAACGCGCCACCCTCTCTGCCGACCACCAGGCACCAGGACCACCCTCCGGTGCTCTGGCCACGCCTGCCAACGGCCGCACCGGCCCATTTCCCGGACAGGTCATCCCTGGTTTCTCCGGTCTGGTCGACAACGGTGATGGCACTTTCTGGGCCTTGCCCGACAACGGCTTTGGTGCCAAGACCAACTCCGCTGACTTCCTGCTTCGCCTCTACCACGTCACCCCGAAATGGGAGACGGCCAAAGGTGGTGCCGGCGCCATCGAGGTCGGCCGCTTCATCTCGCTTCGCGACCCGGACAACAAGATCACTTTTCCCATCGTCAACGAAGCCACCCCCGAGCGCCTCTTGACCGGTGCCGACTTTGACATCGAGTCGGTGGTTCGTGCTCCTGATGACACGTTGTGGATCGGCGAGGAGTTCGGCCCATTTTTGTTGCATGTGGATCACACCGGCAAGCTCTTGGCCGCGCCAGCGCCGTTCATCGGCGGCAAGTCGCCCCAGAACCCCTTCCTTGCCATTGGTGAGACACCGCTGGTGCCCCGAAGCCGGGGTTTCGAAGCCATGGCCTCATCGGCGAACGCTCGCATGCTCTACCCCATCGTTGAGGGTGCGCTCATCGATGACCCCGAACCCCGTCGCCGGTGGATCTATGAGTTCGATACCAAGACCTCGGGCTACACCGGCAAGCGTTGGGCTTATCGAACCGATGCCGACCCCTTCGTCATCGGCGATGCCGTCATGGTTGCCAACCACCGCATGATGGTCATCGAACGCGACGATTTCGACGGTCCTCGTTCAGTCACCAAGAAGGTGTACGCCTTTGACCTGCGCCGCACCGACCCTGAGGGTTTCGTGGTCAAGGAGTTGGTCACCGACCTGCTCTACCTCCAGAACCCCCATCACATCGGTGACGGTCGTCCCGGGGGCGGCTATGGCATGGGCGATCCGTTCGCCTTCCCGATGCAGTCGGTCGAGTCGCTTGTTCTCCTGCGTGATGGTCGTCTGTTGATTGCCAACGACAACAACTATCCCGGCAATGCCGCACGAGTCCCGGGAACGCCTGATGACACCGAGATGATCGTGATCTCCCGCCGTGGTGCACGAGTTTCAGAAGACAACACCAACGAACGCCTCGTCATCGGTCATCGAGGCGCCAGTGGCTACCGTCCTGAGCACACGTTGGCTGCCTACGAGCTCGCCATTCGTCAATGCGCTGATGTGATTGAACCCGACCTGGTCGCCACCAGGGACGGGGTCCTCGTCGCCCGACACGAGAATGAGATCAGCGCCACCACCGACGTCGCCTTGCGTCCGGAGTTCGCTTCACGCAACACCACCAAGCTCATCGATGGTGTCTCGGTCACCGGGTGGTTCACCGAGGACTTCACGATCCCTGAGTTGAAGACCTTGCGGGCCACCGAACGCATTGCATTGGTGCGGCCCCAGAACGTGAGCTATGACGGTCTCTTCGATGTGCCGACCTTCCAAGAAGTGCTCGACCTCGCCGCTCGCTACCGCACCTGCGACGGCCAACCGGTGGGCATCTACCCCGAGACCAAGCACCCGTCGTACTTTGACGGTATCGGCCTGTCCCTCGAGGAGCCTCTGGTTCAAGCCCTCAATGCCAACGGCTACCACGACAGGTCGGATCCGGTGTTCATCCAAAGCTTCGAGGTCGAAAACCTGAAGAAGCTGGCGACGCTGACCAAGGTTCGGCTGGTGCAGCTCATCAACTGCAGCGGTGCGCCATGGGACTTCGCTGCCGCCGGTGACCCACGCACCTATGCTGACATGGTCACCGCGGCGGGACTTGACGAAGTGGCCAGCTACGCCGATGGCATCGGCGTGTGCAAGAACGTCATGATCCCCCGAGACCTTGCCAACAACCTGACCGCACCCTCCCCGGTGATCGCGCTTGCCCATGCCCGTGGCCTGGTCGTGCACGGCTGGACGTTCCGGGCAGAGAACGCCTTCTTGCCCGGCAATCTTCAGAGCAGCGCGGTCCCCAACGAATACGGCAACCTCACCGCCGAGCTTGCTGCGTTTCTCGATGCCGGCATGGACGGGTTCTTCACCGATCAGCCCGACCGTGGCGTCACTGCCGTGGCCCCTTATGAATCCTGACCGACGTCGGCACCGTGTTCCTTTTGGTTCAGCTCTGCCTTTGTACACGACGCCATTGTGGACTGTGTCATTCATATTCCGCATCGACACCAGCTTTGCGAAGGCAGGCGATCAAGGCAGTATCAGAGTCCTTGGCCGACGAAGCGTTTGATACGACAGATTCGGTCGTCTTGGGACCGCTGCTCTTGTCGTCTGAGTGGAACATGCTCTGATCATCGAGAGGCCTAGAACTAATTCACCATTAGGATTTGGACGGCTATCGATTCTCGATCAAAAGGCGTTGCCGGGCGTCAGCCAATGAAGTTGGATAACCAAAAAAGTGTCCCTGCGCTTGATTGCATCCCAGATCCTTCAACATCGTCGCCTGCTCATGGCTCTCGACACCTTCTGCGACTGTCGTCAAACCTAGGCCTGCAGCCATGGCAACAACTCCAGAAATTAGTGCTTGGTCTCGGCTATCAGTACCAACACCCGTTACGAACGAAGGGTCTACTTTGACCATATCGATTGGCAAATGACGGAGGAATAGAAGCGAGGAAAGGCCAGAGCCATAATCATCGAGAGACATGGCGACACCTAAGTCACGCAATCGACCCATACCTTCTAGGCCGATTTCTTCTTCGACAACCGAGCGTTCTGTCAGATCAATAATGAATTGTCCAGGCGGGGTGCCAGTCGTCTTCAAAGAATCGTTGACATGAGAAACGACCTCTGGATCGGCTATTTGGCGGGCGGAAAGATTGATGTTCATCGAAATAGGGTTAGGAGATATCGCTTGCAAAGTTGCAAAATCAGCAAGTGACTGCTGAATTACCCATTTAGCGAGTACATCATCGAGTTCAGCTTCTTCAGCTATAGATACCAATGTCGTGGGAGAAATCAGGCCACGGGTCGGATGCTGCCAACGTAGAAGCGCTTCAAATCCGGCTATCAGATTCGTGTTCAGGTTGATCACGGGTTGATAGTGCAAAACGATATCTCCGCTCGAAATTGCCGGCGAGATTTCATTTGCCAATGCAGACGTTTGGTCCGCGCCGACCGAACGTTCTCGTCTTTCCAGAACTTCGATTTGGTTTGCTCCTCCGGCCTTAGCTCGAGCCATTGCCAAAGCAGCATCCCTCAGGATCTCATTTGCACTACGTCCGGTTTCTGGGTTTTCGAGAACGATTCCTATGCCAAAAGTTATGGACCTGGCTGAGCCCTCAAGCATGAAGGGGTCACTGAGGGCTTGCAATATTCGTCTGGCAAGCGCCTCCGCTGCCTCTATATCCTCAACCCCTTCGCTCACAACAGCGAATTGATCGCCGCCCACTCGAGCGACTGTTTCAGAGCCTCTTAGAACTCCCACAAGACGACCTGCAACGCTGGCCAGAACGGTATTTCCCGCCAGGTTTCCAAACCGATCGTTGAGACGAGTGAAATCGTCAAGGCCCAGATGGATCACGGCAATGTTGGTCATAGATCGCCGCGTTCGTAATTGTGATTGCTCAAGACGGTCGAGCAACAAAGAACGATTTGCCAAACCAGTCAGTGGATCCCGAAAACTTAAATTTGAGAGCTGAACCTCGTGTTCTTTGGCCTGAGTTACGTCTCTTATAACACCGGCAAAACCCACGATGCTTCCTCCCGGATCACGAGTTACTCGTACTCGGCCCAAGAACAATCCAACAGAACCTTCTTTCGATTGATAACGACCTTCAAGTTGACCTTCCGTTATGTGACCTTGGCGCATTGCCTGGATGACTTGGAAATTCGCAGGTCTGTCGTCTGGATGAACCATCTCGAGAAAATTGACCCCAAGAGCATCAGCCACCTTGAACCCGGTATGTACCTCAAATGCTGGATTTAGAAATGTCCAACATCCATTTATGTCCGCTTGAAAAACCACCTCATGAACCGCATCAACGACTGTGCGATACCGTTCTTGGCTCTCTAAAAGCGTCTCGTACGCATAGACGTGTTCGCTCACATCACGACAATTGATCACATAACCAGTGACCGCGGGATCAGATCGCCGATCGGTAATTGAGGCTTCTATCCAACGCTGCTCGCCATCTTGGCCAATAACCAAATGGCGGATCTGGCCTATCCCGTCAAGATCAGTCTTCTCGAATGCATCTATTTGATTTCCTTCATAATCGAGCCCAAATAGATCATTGACCCACCAACCGAGCAGTTCTTCCGATGGCCAGCCCAAGACAGTTTCGGATGAGTGGCTTGCATAGGTAATAAAGCGCTCATCGTTTGCCACCAAAACTGCATCAGATGAGTTTTGGACCAACGAACGAAATCGTGACTCGCTTTCTCGAAGCATTTGAAGAGCATGGTGCTGGTGCTCAATATCTTCGAGAAAGCCAATTCCCCCAATTGCTTCGCCCTCTGGTGTACGAACAAGTGCGACAGTTAAGCGAGTGTGCAGTATGGAACCATCTGATCGGACACAGCGCTTCTCTACTTGATAGCTGTCGCGGACGGACTCTCGCATTTCGTCCAACAAACGCATCTCGAGTGCAAGATCATCGGGGTGACTGACTGCAAGAAGACCGAGTTGATTCAACTCATCTTCGGAATAACCAAGCATCTTGCACAACGCCGGGTTTACCTGCATAAAACTTCCGTCAAATGATGCCAGCGACACCCCTACAGGGGCAGCGGCAAACATCGAGCGAAAAAACGAATCATTTTCTACATCATCAATCCGCCGCTTCATCTACCTATAACCTTCTGTCCCACTTCTATAGTCTCCTTTGTGGCCCGCCTCTCAAAGTGGGTTTAACCACTTCAAGTAGCCAGAAATATACTTAAACAGGTAATTATTTGGCGAATAGCTAATCCGCGAGATGCAGGGGAGCCATACACAATAAAAGTCGACGTTCACCCGCGTTGGTAAATCGAATAAGAGCCTCTGAACGATCACCTTGGCCATTTGTCTCGAGAACTACCCCTGAGCCCCAAGAGGCATGGATAACCTCGTCGCCCACCTGAATCCCGAGCAGTTCGGCGCCGGTACTTGGTGCATCATGGCTAGGACTTTGCTCCGACTTTGCCCCCCAAACACGTCCATTTGTGTCGTCGGTTTGCACCCATTTAGACGGCTCAAAATCGCTGACTCTGTGGGTTCTTTCAACAGATGCAGTACTGGAAGAGACGTGGTGTACAAGTTCTTCAGGTATCTCATCAAGAAAGCGGCTCGGTGGATTGTACTGAGTGACGCCAAACAACATTCGACTCCAGGCAGAACTCAAAAACAGATGTTGTCGAGCCCTCGTTATACCCACGTAAGCAAGGCGTCGTTCCTCTTCAAGTTGATAAGAATCTGTTAACGCCCGCTGGTGGGGAAACACGCCTTCTTCCATACCTACAAGAAATACGACTGGAAACTCAAGGCCCTTTGCGGCATGCAAGGTCATGAGAGAAACCGACGACCCGTCGCCATCAAGGTCGAGCTGATCGGTGTCGGCAACCAGCGAAACCGAATCAAGAAAGGTATCCAAATCTTGCACCTTTTGGGCCATGCCTATTAGTTCGGAAATATTTTCAATTCGAGATTGTCCTTCGATGCTGCCGTCGTCTTCCAAGGAAGCCAGATATCCAGAACGACGTAAAATCTCTTCAAGCACTACCGCAGGCGTTGCCTCTGACTCAACAGTTGTCTTCAGCTCTTTCAGTAGTGCCACGAAAGTCTTTATGCCCTCGAGGGATCGGCCCTTTATTCCTATCTCTTCGGCGGCTTCCAAAGCGTCGTGAAAAGACGAATCGCTAGATTTCGACCATTGGCGCAACTTATTGATTGTCGTTTCCCCAACCCCTCGTTTGGGAACGCTCAGTGCTCTTTCCACCGATACATCGTCAATTGGGTTAATCACTGCACGCAGATAAGCAAGGGTGTCTTTGATCTCTCGGCGATCAAAGAACCGCGTTCCACCGATTACCTTGTAGGGCACCCCTTCGCTCATTAGGTGTTCTTCGAGTATGCGGCTCTGAGCGTTTGCACGATAGAAAACAGCTAAATCGCCCCACCGAATTTGTTGCTTGTCATGGAGACGAACAACTTCTCGAGCGACCCAAGAAGCTTCTGAGCGTTCGTCTTCAGCAGTGAATCGAGTGATCAGGTTTCCACCCGTTTCATTGGTCCACAACCGTTTGGGAGCACGCTCGCCGTTATTTGCTATTACCGCATTGGCCGCATCGAGAATCGTTTGGGTAGATCGATAGTTCTGATCGAGCACAACAACCGAAGCATCAGGAAAAGCGCGTTCGAATTCCAAGATGTTGCGAACATCTGCTCCACGAAATTGGTAGATCGACTGGTCGCTGTCGCCCACTACAAACACGTTGCGGTGTTGTCTCCCCAACTGGGTAATAAGTTCTGCCTGCGCACGATTGGTGTCTTGGTACTCGTCTACAAGAACATGAGCGAAACGTTCCTGGTAATGACCAAGGACATCTGGATGTTCTAGAAATAGTTCAACTGTCTTTGTCAAAAGGTCGTCAAAGTCCATTGCTCCCGCACGAACAAGACGCCTTTGATATTCGGTGTAAACCTCGCCAATGCGACGCTCAAAAATCGATTGGGCTTGTTCACCATATGCACGCGGATCTATCAACTCATTCTTCGCTGCACTTATGCTCGCATGCACAGTTCGAGGTGGAAAACGCTTCGCATCAAGATTTGCATCTCGAAGCACATGGGTAGTTAAACGAACGGCATCGGCTTGGTCGTAGATCGTGAACGAAGAGGGAAAGCCCAAAGAGGAAGCCTCGCGCCGCAATATACGCACACAAGCGGAATGGAATGTAGAAACCCACATGCGTGAAGCAACTGGACCTACCAGCTCAGAAACCCGCTCACGCATTTCTTCGGCAGCCTTATTGGTGAACGTGATGGCGAGAATTGAAAAGGGTGATATCCCTTTGTCGTTGATCAGATGAGCAATGCGGTGCGTAAGCACTCGAGTCTTTCCCGAACCTGCACCAGCTACGACGAGAAGTGGCCCTATCTCATGTGCTACCGCTTCAGCTTGATCAGGGTTAAGACCCACATTTTCGAAATCCATGGCTATTCCACACTACTGGCACCTAACGACACGAACAGATAGCCAAACGCGTTTAGGCCTTCATCCCGGTAGCCTTTCAGTTATGGATTACGTCCACTGGACGAACCGCCCCCAGGTCCGTCGCCCGATTGTCATAGTCGCATTCGAGGGCTGGAATGATGCAGGCGAAGGCGCTTCAGGGGCTGCCACTTGGATGGCCCAGCGTTGGGCTCCAGACGATCTGGGAACGATCGACCATGAGGAATTCTACGACTTCACTTCCATAAGGCCGACCGTACGTATTGACGAAGAACACGGGCGTGTAATCGATTGGCCTGGGGTGACACTTAGCCAAGGCAATCAAGCTGGCCAGGACATAATTGTTGTTTTAGGAGTCGAGCCCCAGCTGCGCTGGAGGACTTTTTGCGCACAAATCGTTGGCATTTCCAAGAAGCTAAATGCACAACTCGTCATAACTATGGGAGCGCTACTAGCCGACATTCCCCACACTCGTACTACCTCTGTGGTTACGACAACCGATCAAGAAGATTCAATCCGTCGATTCGGAGCGCAACGTTCAGGTTACGAAGGGCCTACGGGAATTATCGGAATTTTGAATCAAGCAGTGACGGCAGCGGGAATACCCTGTCTCTCGCTTTGGGCAGCAGTTCCTGCCTATATTCCCGCTGCTCCTTCACCAAAGGCGGTACTTGCACTGGTACGCCGATGCGCTGAACTCATCTCGGTTCCAGTCAATACGACAGACCTTGAAATTGCCTCTGCTTCATACGAGCGCCAGGTAAATGAAGCCATGGAAGACGACGAGGACATTCGCAGTTACATCCAACAACTCGAAGAACGTTATGTTCCCGTAGAAGAAATCGAAGTACCCCGCCCCGACCTACTGGTCGAAGAGGTAGAACGCTTCCTACGCGACCAATAACGCTTAGGTAGTCCGAATGTCTTTTAACAAAAGCATGAGAGTTAATTCATCTATCGGCGATCGTTCAAAACCGTAGCCAAGATAAAAGTCGGCTACCTCTTGATCTTTAGCGTGAACCAGAAGCGCCCTCACTCCTGTGATCTGCGATACCTCAATCGACTTCATCATGAAGTGTTTGAGACACGCTTGACCTAAACCCTGCCTTTGGTATCTAAGATCGACACCAAGACGTCCAAGCAAAATGGCGGGTAGCGGATCAGGTTGGTTGCGTGCTCCTCGCTTTGTGGATTGGGCACGCCAAATCACCGCTGTACTAGATGCGTAGTAAGCAACCACACGGGCATTATGAGTCACAACCCAAGTTCGGCTGGTTCCTTCCCCTTCGTTGCGCCATGCGCGATCAACCAGCCAATTGTTAAGTTGCTCATTTCCACAATCAAATTCTTTGATGACATGGGTGTCACGAAGAATCTCAGGCCCGGCGAATTCACCCACTAAGAGCTAGGGCTGTTCGAGAACTGAAGGGTTAGCCAACAGCTTGGCAAGTTTGGGTTTAAAGACTGGTGGACGATCAAGGAGCTGTTGCAGCTCTTCCCATGCCGATTCATCGAGTGTGAACACCCGCCGATCTGCAAGATCGCCTTGAGCTGCCTCAATCGCGTGGCGAACAACATATTCATTAAGCGACTCACCCGTGGCATCCAGTACCCGACGCACGACGGCATCTTGACTAGGAGTAACCCGTAACGTCCAGCGACTTGACTTTGTCTCCATCCCTGTAATGTACGCCTCTTTGACGTACATTACAACCCTAGTGTTCCAGCAGCTCTCGAACTGCGACAGCTTGTCGCCGATAGGCTGTGGCTTATGGCTTCGCTTACTTCTACCTGCGTTTGGCGTACAACGCCCGAGCTGATCGTCACACTTGATGAGAAATTTGGCGAACCCGTTGATGCTTATGTAAATGGCTCACAGGTCTGGTTGCGTGATGACGGCCCAAATGACATCACCATCGAGTGGCGCCTACATCCCGTTGCCAAGTACGAACGCCCGGAATTGCTCACCACATATGACGTATTTCCAGCGACCGCGCTTGCCCTCTCACAAGGCAAGCAGCCGGCTAAGCCCATTGATGAAATGTGGGACGGTCTCGAAGCTTTCGTAGCCTTCGAAGAAAATATAGAGCCTGCCATTTTGGCTAAGGCCGTTACCGAGGCTCTGGGGATCGCGCCAGATGGCTTTGGCCTAGCCGACCATCAGAAACTCGGTGACCAGTGGGAAACAAGTGGAGGTCAACTCTCGATCGTCGAATTACTCTTGGAACAACTTTGAACGAGACCCAGGTGCGGTCACCGGCTATGCGGTGGGTTATCCCGACCATACCGACGCGGCTGGCCAGACGATTTGGTACGGGGGAGCCAAGCTCGCCGGCCTCGCAGATGAAGGCGACCAGCGTCGCCAACCTGGCCGCCATGAAGAGCAGGCGAACGAGGCGGTCCACGTTGTCCTGTCCTCCGGCGACGGGTCCGAGGACCGATGCGCGATGACGACGGAGGCCAGCGAAGACCGAGGAAGATCGTGAGCTGACGGCACATCCTTGTACCCAGGCCGCCTTGGAGCGTTTCCTCGCGTCCGTCCCCGATCCGGACCTTTCGCCTCCCGACGCAGAGTAGACCCGCGCATCCGCGTCTCGGCCTGTGGTCTACCGGTTTGTCTGCTGCAGCTCTTCGACAAGCCGAGAGACGGAGTAGCGATCACCTGAGTTGCAGGCGATCACGCCCTTCTCGACATCGTCCAGCGTCGTGACGAATGCATACCGGGCGCGAACACGAGCAAGCCACACTGCTGGCTCAACGGGTTGCGTGAGTAGGCCAATGTCCTCGGACGGCAACCGGCGGATCTCGATGTCGGCCACGATCTCATCTGGGTCAAACGGTCTCGTGCCCAGGCCGTCGTCAACGACGTCATGCCAGATCTTGAGCACTAGCAGGCGGCGGATCAACGGCTCATTGAGAGTTCCGCGACCGAAAAGGTCCAGGTCGTAGAGATCACGGATCTTGCGCCGCCTTCGCCATGCCGCCAGCTTCTCCGACAGCGATTCCTCAAGCGCAGGTGCCGGAATGGGCGGCACCGCGAACTCATAGCCGGCGTGAACCGGAAGCCTGACGGGCACCGTCGACTCGGTCGCCAGCCAGAGTGGACGAGGTGAGATCTCGATGCGTGCCGGAATCTGCGGTTGACCGAGCGGCGTGTCGACCACCAGCTTGGCGCGGAGCTCCTCACGATCTGCGAGCGTGAAGCGCACATCGAAAAGCTCGGCCCCGTCGATCGTGTCCAACAGAAGCTCGCCAGTGTCCACGTCGGGTGTCGCGAAGTCGAGATCCGTCGAGAACCGACCAGCGTTTCCAGCGCGCAACTTGCGCAGCGATGTCCCACCCTTGAGGACGGTGCCAAGGTCGAATAGTCCCTGATCGTGTAGGAACTTGAGGGCGTAGTCCTGCGCAACGTCGAGCAACGCGGCGTCCCCCATCCCGCGCTTCCCCTGAAAGTGTCGCGAGAGGTAGCCTTGAGTGATCATCGCGTCGGCAGGAGCGAGTCGTAGACGCGCCAGCGGCGGCTCCACCTGTCACGTCGGTCACGCGGGCCGAGGAAGGTCACCGGAAGCCGGTTCGGGAGCACGGCCTCGATCTCGTCCGCGACATCGTCTCGTCCAGACCATTCAGCGAGGTAGCCCAGGCGTGCCAGGGTCGAGACGTTCCGGCTGGTCGCCTCGGTCAAGACATCGTCCGGCGTCAGCGCTCGGAACGTCTCCGGCAGCCAGTCGTCGGCGTTGGCCCAGTTGCCCTGCGCGGCCGGGCGTTCTGCGGCCGCCACGAGGATGGTCGGCTCACCCCACACCGGCAGACCCTTCACCGTGCGCGTCGGCAGGCGCCAGTTGAACGTGACGGTCCGAGCGCCCAGGGAGCGAGGCGGTGGCCAGCCCCGACGGTGTGCGAAGACCGGATGGGTCGGTTGGTGGGTGGCATGGCCCAATTCCCAGATAGCGGATTCGAACGCCACCGCCACCGGGGCGTCGGGCTTATGCTCCAGCAGGGCGCGTAGTTCGATCCAGGGATCGCCTGCCGGGTATCTGCCCGCCCTGGCGGCGGGTGCGAACTCCCAGGCGTCGCGCTGGCGCAGCGGGAGCAGCCAGCCATAGCGGACCAAGCGCTCGGCCACGGTGTCCTCAGTCAGGCGTAGATCGGCGTCGGCCACGATCTCTCGCAGGAGGGACCGGGTCACCACAGCGGGCTGTCGGAGTTCCAACTCCTCGACCACCCGTGCCAGACTCTTGGGCAACGATCTTGTTTGCATCGAAGTATCTACCACGTCACAATGATACGGGAAAGTGGCCTAGATGCAAACATAGAAACAGGATCAGGCAGTGTGCGTGGACCATGTCCTACAGGACAGGGATTGGTTTCGTTGTGGGTGCGATTATACCTGTAATTACTTTACAT
>CAYGGL010000010.1:0-6816 GCA_964349215.1 uncultured Acidimicrobiaceae bacterium
GAGCTGGGCATGGGTGACAACATCTACCTGGGTGATCGTGACGGAGTCAGAACTCCCATGCAATGGACTCCAGACCGCAATGCCGGCTTCTCAAAGGCAGACTTTGCCCGGTTGTATCTCCCGCCGCTCATGGATCCTGTCTATGGATATCAAGCCGTTAATGTCGAAGCTGATCTTCGCAATCCGAGTTCGATGTTGCATTGGGTAAAGCGCATGCTCGAGGTGCGTCACCAGCATCCTGTTATGGGCATCGGTAGTTTCGAGTTGCTTACAGCAGAGAATCCATCGGTTCTTGCGTTTACCCGCACTTTGAGTCGGGAACAAGACAATGAAGACGATGTAGTCTTGTGCGTATTCAACCTAAGCAGATTTGCGCAGCCTGTTGAAATGCAACTAGCCCAGTATGAAGGCATGATCCCAATTGAGATGCTTGGTCATGTGCCATTCCCAGCCATAGGGACTCTTCCTTATTTCGTAACCCTAGCGCCCTATGGTTTCTTGTGGTTCAACCTGGTGGAGAGGCCATGATCGACAAAGGTGCTCTTAACGATATTTTGGGGGAGTACCTTGTCAACCAGAGGTGGTTTGCGTGTTCAGATGACCAAACCCCTACTTGCCAAATAGTTTTATTTGAAACCCTTGTTGATGAATGGCCGAAGCTGCTCCGAGTACTGGTGCACACAACGCTTCACGGAGAAGACGGCGAAGGAACCACGTATCAATTGGTTATAGGAATGCGTCCTGTTGGCAGTCACACAGAGTTCTTAAACGGATCTCCAGAAGCAGTAATTGCCAGCGAGATAGATACTCCTGATGGGCCAGCGATTGTTTATGACGCAACTACTGATACCGAACTGATGGTTGCGTTGATCAACCTCGTGGTTGAAGGAACCAAAGCAGACCGCGGGCGCCTCGTCAGTTCTGACTCAACTCATACCTCGATTGTCTTTGATGAACGCCTCATTATGAAACTCTTCCGAGAGCTTGGCGCAGGCGGGCGTAACCCTGACGCTGAGGTCACAAGGTCCTTGACACGAGTCGGATTTTCAAATGTTGCAAATGCAGTTGCCGAATGGCGTGACGAGGTCAACGACTATGCAGTGATCAGCGAGTTCTTGGTAGGGGCTTCTGATGGGTTTTTATTGGCGCTCACATCACTACGCGATCTATACGATTGTCGTTGCGATCCTGAAGATGCAGGTGGAGATTTCGCCCCTGATGCACGCCGACTCGGTGTGGTTACTGCCAATTTGCACCTTGCACTTTCTGAAGCCTTCCCAACCGAGCCGGCAGACAGCGTGCATTGGTCGAATTTGATGGAAGAACGCTTGTCCCATGCATCACTCCCAGGGATTGATCTTGATCTGGTCCATGCTGTTTATGAGCGGCTGGCTTCGGTAAAGAGAGCAGGAATTTCAATTCGATCACACGGTGATTATCACCTGGCACAGGTGATTCGTACCGACGGTGGTTGGTTCGTGGTCGATTTCGAGGGAGAACCCGGATCGTCTTACGAAAGTCGCCTAGAGCCTTCTTCGCCACTTCGAGATGTAGCGGGGATGACTCGTTCGTTTCATTATGCAGCTCAAGTCGCTTTGCGAGAGAGAGCCGAAGCTATTGACGAGCGTATCGTTTCGCTGAGTTCTGCATGGGAACGTCGCAACAGGTTTGCTTTTATGGAGGGTTACCTAAGCGTCGATCGCATCAGCAGCCTCCTTCCTCCAGGCACGCTTGATCAAGACGTAATCATCACTGCTTTTGAACTCGACAAAGCGATTTATGAAGTTGGATATGAGCAACACCACCGTCCCGACTGGGTTGGAATTCCTCTCGCTGCAGTTGCCCGCATCGTGGGCAATGTGTGATTCCAATGTCTTGGGGGCAGAAATTGGCCACCTTGGGTGAGCTTGATCTCCATCTCTTTGGTGAAGGAAAACATCAGAAGTTGTGGGAAGTGCTGGGCGCTCATCAGCGGGTTGTAGATGGCCTGAAAGGAACATCATTTTCGGTATGGGCTCCGAATGCGAGAGCGGTACGAGTGGTGGGTGATTTCAACCAGTGGGATGGCCGAGTCAACCCGATGACCCCACTTGGATCAAGCGGCGTGTGGGAGGCCTTTGTTGTAGAAGCCAAACCCGGGCATCGTTATAAGTTTGAGCTTGAAACTGCACAAGGACACCTGTATCTAAGGTCTGATCCGTTTGCATATGCGACTGAAGAGCCACCTGCCACCGCTTCGGTTATTTATGCATCTGAGTATCACTGGAGCGATCAAGAGTGGATGGCGAAGAGACGTTCTATCGACCCGATTCGCCAACCCATGATGATCTACGAAGTTCACCTGGGGTCATGGAGACGGGTGCCCGAGGAACACAACCGTTCATTGACCTATCGCGAGCTGGCCGTAGCGCTGGTCGATTATGTCGTTGAAATGGGCTTCACCCACGTTGAGTTCTTGCCGGTCAGTGAACATCCATACGGACCTTCTTGGGGCTACCAAGTTTCAGGCTATTTTGCTCCAACTGCACGGTTTGGTTCACCAGATGATTTCCGGTTTTTAGTCGACGCATTCCATCAACGAGGCATAGGGGTAATTGTCGATTGGGTTCCTGCTCATTTTCCAAAAGATGATTGGGCGCTGGCGCGTTTTGATGGAACTGCCCTCTACGAACATCTCGATCCTCGCCAGGGAGAACATCCAGATTGGGGAACACTCGTCTTCAATCTAGGACGCAATGAAGTGCGCAATTTCTTGATGGCGAGCGCGCTTTATTGGATCGAAGAAATGCATATAGACGGAATGCGTGTCGATGCTGTGGCATCGATGCTCTACCTCGACTATTCACGTGAGTCAGGTGACTGGCTACCCAACATGTATGGGGGTCGGGAAAATCTTGAGTCAGTCTCGTTTTTGCAAGAGCTGAACACTGTTCTTCACGGATGTCATCCGGGAATCATGACAATTGCCGAGGAGTCAACCGCTTGGCCCGGAGTTTCGCGCCCTGTTGATACGGGCGGACTTGGTTTTGGACATAAGTGGAATATGGGTTGGATGCATGACACGTTGGCGTATTTTTCACAGGATCCGATCAACCGTCGTTACCATCACCATCAACTCACCTTTGGTCTGTTGTACGCGTTCAATGAGAACTTCGTCCTACCTCTGAGCCATGACGAGGTTGTGCACGGCAAGGGCTCGATGTTTGGGAAAATGCCTGGGGATCGTTGGCAACAATTTGCCAACCTTCGTGGGCTCTATGCCTGGATGTGGGCACACCCTGGGAAGAAGCTGATGTTCATGGGAGACGAGTTGGCACAAGTCGCCGAGTGGAATCATGACTACAGCATTGAGTGGAATGTCCTGGTGGCTTCCGATCACAGAGGAGTTCAGCAACTGGTCAGAAATCTAAATCACCTTGTCAGTTCTGAGCCTGCTTTGTGGAGCGGTGATTTTGATCAGTCCGGTTTTCAGTGGGTGCAAGCCAATGACTCTGAGATGAGTTGTTATGCCTTCTTGCGATGGCCAACTGGCGAATATAACGATGCTCGTCCTGTTATGTGTCTTGCCAATATGACACCGGTTCCACGAGAAGCTCGTAGGGTGGGAGTACCCCGAAGTGGTCGTTGGGAAGTGGTGGTAAATACCGATGCGAGCGAACTAGGCGGTAGCGGGACCGACGTTGGCCCCATCATTGAGGCGGGCAATATTGCGTGGGACAACATGGACCATTCGATTGAGATAACTCTTCCTCCTTTGGCTGTTGTCATGATTGCGCCAGAGGAGGTCCCGATCAGGGAGGCCGGCCGTTGAGCGACTTGATGCCGCCGACCTTCGTCGTGCACGGGCATTTTTATCAACCACCTCGTGAAAATCCCTGGACTGGGGTTGTCAGCGTCGAGCCGTCTGCAGCTCCTTATCCAAACTGGAATGCACGCATTACCGCCGAGTGCTACCGGCCTAATTGCTGGGCTCGCATTATTGATGAACAAGGTCTTGTTGTTGGCATCGTCAATAACTACGCATACATGTCATTCAACATGGGGCCGACCCTGTTGTCATGGCTGGAAGACAATGAACCGAGTGTCTATGCACGCATCTTGGAGGGTGACCGCATAGGGGGAGGTGCCATTGCCCAGGCCTATAACCACATGATCTTGCCACTTGCCAACCAGCGTGACATCCGTACACAGATTCGATGGGGTTTGGCAGATTTTGCTCATCGCTTCGGTCGAGACGCACCAGGTATGTGGCTTCCGGAGACTGCTGTCAATGAAGAGACCCTCAGTGTGCTTGCAGAAGAGGGAGTTGGCTTTACCGTGCTCGCTCCCCATCAAGGTGTGCGGGTTCGTCCGATTGGTGAATCTAGTCAAGAGTCCTCAGATTGGATCGAGACACCCGATGCGTCAATTGATGTGCGGCGGCCTTATCGATGGAACCACCCAACAGATCCAACACTTGGGCTCAACATTGTTTTTTACGACGGCCCCTTCTCGCACGACGTTGCCTTTGCGACGGGAACCATGTCTGCTGAAGATTTTGCAGAGCGCGTGAGAAAGGCTTGCGACCCAGGCGGCATGATTTGTGTAGCGACCGATGGAGAAACCTTTGGTCATCACCATCGCTTTACGGAAAGATCGCTTGCTTACGCCTTGCCGGTCGCCATTCCAAGAGATGGAGTTCGAGTAGCGACTTTGAGTGCAGTCCTTAAGGAAAATGAGCCGACCTGGCAGGTCGAGATAAATGAGAGTTCGTGGTCATGCGCTCATGGGGTTGAACGTTGGTATACCGATTGTGGTTGCTCCACAGGCGGCCAAGAAGGTGCCAATCAACAGTGGCGCCGACCTTTGCGCAGCGCCCTTGACCTGTTGAGAGATCACGGTGCCGAGGTGTTTGAGCGTCGTGGTGCATTAGTCTTTGTCGACCCTTGGAATGCTCGAGATGCCTACATAGAAGTTTTACTTGGTGCTTGCGATAAAGATGATTTCAAGAGAGAACATGTCATTGACGGTGGTCGCGATGAGGTAATGGTGGCGCAAGCCTTCACTTTGCTTGAACAACAACGTCAGGCGATGTTGATGTACACATCATGTGGCTGGTTCTTTTGGGATCTGGCGGGGATCGAGACTGTACAGATCTTGCGTTACTCCGCTCATGCGATGGACTTACTGGCTGAACTTGACGAAGACCCCAAGACCGAGGAGTTTCTCGACATATTGAGCCAAGCTCATAGCAACGTTGAATCAGAGGGCAATGGTCACCAAATCTGGGCTGCCCATGTTGTCAGCGCTCGCCTTGATGCCAAGCGAGCTCTGGCGGTGAGAGAGCTGGCAAAAGAATTAGGAAGAAACCTGGATCTAAACCAAGCCCAGGAGTTTGTCTACGAAGCCTTAACTCAGGGACAAGATGACCCTGAGTTACGAGTACTTGGCTCAGGACTCGGTCTAGCCGTCGAAAACCTGGGAATACCTAAAAACTGAACCTAGCTGCGGCGGTTTAGTTCTGTTGCCGCTGCTTCCGGTGGAACGATGTTGATCATGACTCCCGTGCCAAGTTCAAAGCCGGCGATGGTTGTGAGTTTTGGAATCACGTGAATATGCCAGTGGTAAAGGTTGTCATGGTGATGTGGGGCGGCATGGAAAATGACGTTGTACGCGACGTCGCCCAAGACCTTGCGTAAGCGTCGCAGTGAGGTGCGAAGCGCCCTGCCGACGGCCGAGAGGTCATCTGGGTTGGACAGATGAAAGTGGCTCTCATGAGTACGGGGCATGATCAACATTTCAAATGGGCTACCGCTCCAATAGGGAGCAACGGCCACAACAAGTTCCTCGTCAACCAATACACGATGCTTGGCTGATACCTCTGCGTCTATTGCAGTGCACAGTACGCAGCCGCCGGCAAAGCGCTCAAAGCTCGCCTCTTCGTCACCAATTCCCTTTGGCACGAACGGCATCGCCAAGAGCTGCGCATGGGGATGATGAACCGATGCTCCTGCCTCGCGCCCGTGATTGATGATGGCTTGGGTATAGCGCATTCCCGGATGCGATACGTGTTGTTCAAAGCGATCACGAATAGCCATCATTGCCAGGTCGACCTGTTCGGGTGTCAGATCAGCCCACGACGTCTCATGGTCGGGAGAAAAGACGACCACTTCATGACTTCCTGTCGCCGGCGCTTCGGTAAATACAGGGCCGAGGTGACTGGCACTAAGCGAGCCCTTGCCTTCAAAGGCGGGATAGAGGTTCGGTACCACCCTTAGTTTCCATGAATCTTCTGGTCCATAAACCTGCAGAGCGGGTGGGCATGCATCTTCATTGCCCGGACAGAACGGACATGGCTGGTGCGGTTCAGACTCCACAGGAAGTGTTCGTGCACTGAAGGCCGACGGACGTGCAGCGCGATCAAGACTGATCGTGATCCAGCGCCCGGCTAGAGGGTTGAGGCGTAGTTGACTCATCGCTAATGACGCTATCGCTTAATGCGGCCGACAGTGGTCAATTGAGAAAGGATCGCGGGTATTTATCTAGTTGTTAGTTACCATTCACCTGATGGATCAATCACTGGGTTCTCGTCCTGGGGTTTTATTGCGACCCATGACCATAGCCGATCTATTAGATGGGGCATTTCGACTGTTGCGATCCAATGCTCGGGTAATCATCACTGCTTCTGCAATATTCATAGTTCCCGCGCAGCTGGTATCTCTCTTGGTGATGGTTTCAACGGGATTATTCAGTGCAAACGATGCGATTCTGTCAACCACCGACGAAGTGGGCGATGAATTTTCTATAGAAAACTTTAAAATTGAGGATCTTTATCCC
>CAYGGL010000010.1:6826-19682 GCA_964349215.1 uncultured Acidimicrobiaceae bacterium
GATTCTTCCTTTCCCTTTGATGCATTGGCTATAGCTGGGATGGGTTTTGCTGGTTTGGTGGGGATTTTATCCGTCATTTTTGTTGGGGCGATTGCCTGTCAGGTAGCGATCGATGCTTATGCGGGGAAGGAGAGCACGACTGGCTCAGTGCTTGGCCAAGTGAGAAAAAAGATTTGGCCGCTGATGGGTTCTTGGATACTCGTGCATCTGTTGGAGGCATCTGGTTTTTTGATTGCTTTCATTTTTATCCTTGCCGCAACTGCAAACAGCGGAGCCTTCTTTTTTGTAATTATTAGTTTTATTTTGGCTGTCCCCATTTCCTTTGTGGTCATGACTCTTTCTACACTCGTCACGCCTTGTCTGATGGGTGAAGATCTTGGTGCGATCACCTCGATCAAGCGTTCATGGCGACTGGCGAGGCGCAGGTTTTGGCCCATCGTTTGGGTGGCATTTCTTGCCGGGCTCATCACCTCGCTGGTCGGAAATGTTCTTGGCTTACCGGGGACGATCGGTTCTTTTGTAGGCGGAACTGTTGGTGGAGTGATTTTCGTTGTCACCACAATGTTGGTTCTCTTTATCACTCAGCCATTTACTGCCCTGGTTGCGACTCTTCAGTACCTCAATTGTCGTATACGAAATGAGGGACTTGATCTAGAGATTGTCGCCGATCGTCTCATCGCGGAGCATTCGGTGGCGGTCAATGGCTGAAGAGCTTCCGGTTCCTGAGCACACGGCGCAAGAGGTAAAGGACAAACTTGTAGAGATTCTTTCTGGCAATGAATTTCGTCCTCGCCCCAAGTCACTGTTAGATCGCCTCACCGGTTCCCTGGGCGATTTTTTTAACTGGCTCCTCGGGCCCATTTCTAAACCATCAATCGGAGACACTTCATTGCTCGAATTTGCGATCATGACAGTGTTAGTAGTGCTGGTAGTCCTCGTTGTTTTGCGCCTGACAAGAACTATGCGTAAAGGAGGACGCGTTCGTTTTGAAAATCACGTTCAGGCCTCGATGCGACAGACTGGCAAAGCTTGGCGCCAGGAAGCTGAAGCACATGAGCGGGCTGGTGCATGGCGACTAGCTCTTCGGTGTCGATATAGAGCCTTCTTGGCTGATCTCGTCGACAGAGATGTCATTGCCGATATTCCTGGACGCACAGCTGGTGAATATAGAGATGAAGTCCAGAATCGATATACACGTATCGCAGAACCTTTAAAGGGGATGACCGATCTATTCCAGGGTTCATGGTACGGGAATGAAGCTGTCGGAGCAGACGAAGCACGGCTATTCCAAGAATTGGCTGATCAGGTATTGGCGGTTGCTGACTCCAGTGACGCTGGGCTCATCGATAGCTCTGTCGGACAAAGCTACGAGCGACCCAGATGAGCGAACTAGATGAGCTCACAGAATGAATAGTCTCAAAGAGGGAACTCAGAAAGAAGTCAGTGCTCGCAAGTTCGGATTCATTGCCCTCGGTGTTTCAATTGTTGTCGTCTTGCTCATAGTCCTTATAGGCCCCCCGGATCAGGATGAAGGCATATATCTCGATCCCAAGTCTCCCGGACCCTATGGAACCAAGGCATTAGTTCTATTGCTAGAAGAACTAGGGGCGAAGGTCGATGTGGTTAGTGATCTTCCTCTGGTGGGCTATGACGTCGCTCTTGTCCTGGAAGATTATCTTGGCGACGAAGAGCTGGACGCTATGGATTCCTGGGTAAACGAGGGAGGCACTCTCGTGGTCGCTGACCCTTATTCTCCACTTATTTCATTTGATTACATTTTCAATCCAGAGCCAGACGCAATAGCAGTCAATGACTGTCAAATTCCTGCTCTTGAAGGCGTTAGAGCCCTGTCGGGCACATATCAACTTCTGGAAGAGGACGACGTTTCCCAGGCATGTTTTGGCGATGGGACATCTGGTCAGGTAGTGATCGGACCAAAGGGCAAAGGAACTCTTGTTGCTCTGGCTGATCCAGAATTATTGGTCAATGAGAACATCGGAAAAGAAGACAACGCGGTTCTAGCTGCCGCACTACTTAGTCCAAAACCAGGAATGAAACTGGCGATTGTTGCCGCCAGTGCAAACTTTGGTGGAGGGGAGGACACGATTTATGACCTCATGGGCGATCGTTCTTTCCAGGGTATCTATCAACTCGTAATTGGTTTTCTTGTCTACGTGTTATGGAGAGCGCGCCGATTGGGAAAACCAGTTAGTGAGGATCTTCCCGTAGAGCTGTCTGCATCTGATCTTGTGCGATCAACCGGAAACCTTTTGCGAAAGGTTCAATGTCGCGAACAAGTCGGCCAACTCCTTCAGAGCGACCTTCGGCGTCGCCTGGTGCGGCGATTAAATCTTGGAGCCGGCCTGGCGGCAGAAAACGTTGCCGAAATTGCCTCGGCTCGAACTGGTATCCCTATCGAGAAATTAAAGTCCGCTCTGCTTCCATCACCTATTAATACCGACGGCGACCTTGTTGCACTCGGAGTTGCCATCGAAAAGATTGACCAGGAGGTCGGCCATGTCTGAAACCCCCAGCCCTGAAATCCCAGATGTTTATGAAGGGGGAGGACAGGGAGCTTCATCGCCGCGCGATGCCGTTATGGCGGTGCGCGGCGAAGTGGCCAAGGTAATTGTCGGCCAAGAGGGAGTTTTGTCAGGCCTTGTTGTTGCAATGCTGGTTGGGGGCCACGTTCTTTTAGAAGGTGTTCCTGGTGTTGCAAAGACCTTGTTGGTCAAAGCAATTGCAGCTGCCTTCGAACTTGAGACCAAACGCATTCAATTCACACCCGATCTCATGCCCTCGGATGTCATAGGACAAACCATCTTGGATCAAGACGCAGGGAAATCAAGCTTTCGATTCAGGGAAGGCCCGGTATTTACGAATCTGTTGCTTGCTGACGAGATCAATAGGACACCTCCCAAAACTCAATCGTCACTCCTCGAAGCGATGGAAGAACGTCAGGTCTCTGTCGAGGGACATGCCCGAGCATTGCCCGACCCCTTTGTTGTAGTAGCTACACAAAACCCCGTTGAATATGAAGGGACTTATCCCTTGCCTGAGGCGCAGCTCGATCGCTTCTTGTTGAAGCTCGTCGTTCCGTACCCATCTGTCGAACAAGAGATCGAGATCGTCACTCGACATGACGCCGGCCTCAATCCCCATGACTTGGTTGGTGCCGGCATCAGAGCAGTGGCAGGCAAAGACGACCTGGCGGCAGCTCGCATAGAAGTAGATGCCATTCGTTGTGACCCTTCGGTGCTTTCTTACATGGTGAGTCTTGCCCGAGCGACGCGCGAGTCTCCCTCTTTGAGCTTGGGCGTGTCCCCGCGTGGGGTAACGATGTTGTTGCATGCATCCAAGGCTTGGACATGGCTGTCAGCCAAGACATACGTCACCCCAGATGAGGTAAAGGCGATGGTCAGACCGGTTTTCCGTCATCGAATTCAGCTCAGACCAGAGGTGGAACTTGAGGGAGGGTCACCAGATGGCGTTCTCGATGGCATTCTTGCAAGCGTCCCAGTGCCTCGTTGAGTGCTTGATTCACCTTGAGCTCCGTTGACTTAGCGATCATGAACTCACAGGTTCCGGTGCCTACTCGCCGCTTGGCATGGTTGGTTTCCGCCCTGGCGATCGTTGCAGTTCTAATGCCATTCGGCCTGTGGTGGAGCCTGATCTTTATGAATTCAATATTGGCGATCGTCACTTTTATTGATTGGCGTCTTTGCCCAAAGCCGTCTTTGTTCACCGTGACACGTGATCTTCCTACTTCGATCAGCCTTGGTGGTGTCGGAACCGTGGTGTGGCAGGTGAGAAACAATTCAGGTCGAGCTGCCACAGTCGCTATTTCCGATGACCTTGCCCCATCTTTGAATCCGCGAGATCGCCGCGCTCTAGTGCCAAACGTTGAGCCAGGTGCATACGAAGAAGCTCGAACGACCTTGTCGCCGGTTCGTCGCGGTCTTTTTGAGCCAAAGACCATGACTGTGCGAGTCGAGGGCCCACTCGGATTAATCGCCCGCCAAGGACAGCATGAGGTGCCCGGCACATTGCGGGTTAACCCTCGCTATAAATCACGCGACACTGCCGAGCTGAGTATCAGCCGCAGCAGAGTTCTAGAGGCAGGGGTTCGTTCCACACGTGGTAATGGTGGTGGGGCTGAGTTCGATTCAATGCGTGATTACACGGTTGATGATGAGATCAAAAGAATCGACTGGGCTGCTACAGCTCGAACGGGCCACGCAATTGTTAGAACTTACAGAGTAGAACGCAATCAACAGGTGATGTGTCTGCTCGACTGCGGACGGACGATGGCAGCTCGTATCGAAAATGAGCCCCGCATCGAACACGCCATGGATGCGGTCATGATGTTGACCCACGTGGCTACCCGACTTGGCGACAGGGCAGGTATGGTCGCCTTTGATACGCAGGTGCGAGCGATTGTTCCTCCTAGCCACGCAACAAGTCGTTTGCAGGCAGTGACCGAGGCCATGTACACCCTTGACCCCCGATTGGTGGAGAGCGATTACATTCAAGCCTTTAGCGCAACGCTAAGTCGCTACCGTCGCCGTTCAATGCTCGTGTTATTTACCGAATTAGCCGAACAAGCTGTCATCGAGTCACTTTTGCCGGCGCTGCCTCTAATCGCTCGTGACCACGTGGTGGTGGTGGCAGCAGTTACTGATCCGGGTCTGTTGAGCTGGGCGAGAGCGATTCCAATTGATGCCGGTGGCGTTTATCAAAAAGCTGCTGCAGTTGCAGCACTTGAAGAACGTCGGCGAGTTATTTTCCGTCTTCAAAGGTTAGGAGCAACAGTCATTGACGCCGCTCCTGGAAGGCTTGCCCCCCTCTTGGCCGATGCGTATTTAAAGGTAAAAATGAACGGAAAGCTCTAGGCGCACTCTTCTCTATGACCCGCAACCCTCATGGCAACAGAGCCCGGCCTGCATATTTAGGTGAGAATAGAGCGCAATCAGCGGCGCAAGGCCTCGATGGGCTCTATCTTCGAGGCCCGCGTGGCAGGGTAGAGACCAGCCAATACGCCGACGAGGGTGCCAATGAGCGGGGCCGAGAGAGCGATGAACGGGTTCAACAGCGCAGTCCAACTCTTTGCCAACGATACCAGCACCACACTGATAACCCCGACACTCGTTCCGACCAGTCCCCCTGAGGTCCCGATTGCGGCGCTCTCGATCAAAAACTGCATGGCGATCTCGCTTCGGCTCGCCCCCAAAGCTCGGCGGAGCCCGATCTCGGGGACCCGCTCTAGTACGGCGACCATGGTCGTGTTGGCGATCCCGACGGCACCGACGACGAGGCTGAGTATGGCCAGAATCACAAACATCACGCCGAAGTCGGACGACACCTGGTCTCGCAGTGAGCTGGGCGACGGCGGAGGGGTCACGGTGAAGAGGTCGGGCCTGTCTGGCCTGAGTGCCACCGACACCTGCTGAGCTACGATATCGGCCGCGCCGATCTTGGTACTGATGAGCATCTTGGCGTATTGGTCCGATGCCGGCGGACCCCACAGCATTTCCGCTTGCCTGCGGGGAACGGTGACGGAGAAGAGCAGATCGGCTGAACGCGCTACGTCACTGATGATACCTACGACCGTGAAAGGAAGGCCGTCTATGAAGACCGCTGGGTTTCCTTGGAGGGTCGTGATTCCTAGATCTCCGGCGATGACCGAGCCCAAAACGGCCACCCGCTCGTCGCCCCCATCGTGAAACTCGTCGTAGACGCGGCCCTGACTCACCTCTGGGTGGATGGCCCGGAGTAAACCGGGAGAGGCGGCTACTACCGGGATCGCCTGGCCGGAGGCGCCGCTGTCGGCCAAAGCGCCCCTCACCTTGCCCGTGTCGTCCACCGTCCAGTAGACCCCGGCGGCCGTCACCCCGTTGATGGCTGCCACCCGGCGATCGGCGTCGGGTGGGAACGGGTTACCGTCGCCAGTCGCTCCTGAGATAGATGCCGCATCGTCGACTTGTACCGTGGTGGCCAGCAGTGCATCGAATCGACGGCTGATCTGACCTCCCGCTGTGGAGGTCAAGCCAACTACAGCGACGAACGCTCCAATGCCCAGCATCGTTCCCAGCGCGGTGAGCGCCACCCTGCCGGGCTGTTGCAGCATGCCGGCCAGGGCTTCCATAATTAGGTCACTAGCAGTTGCACCGTGTTGACGGGCGTGGCGATCGTCAATCGGTTGTTGAGAGTGGCGGGTAAGCCTCATATGCTAGCCACCCCGCTGACTGGCTCTTGGGTCACGATGCCGTCAGCCATTCTTACCGTACGGTCTGCCCGCTGTGCGACGTTTGGATCGTGGGTAACAATGAGGACGGTGATTCCCTCCCTGTTCACCGCCTCAATCAGCTGAAGCACGCTCTCGGCATTGTCGGAATCGAGATTACCGGTCGGTTCGTCACACAGCAGAAGGCTCGGCTGGACTGCCAGCGCTCGGGCAATCGCCACTCGCTGTCTCTCACCACCCGAGAGCCGATTCGGCAACACGTGGCGCTTGTGGATCATGCCCACCCGGCTGAGCGCCTCATCGGCGATTGCCGGTCTCTTATGACGGCGCACACCGTTGTACATTAGGGCGATCTGAACGTTTTCCGTCGAGCTCCGGTGCTGGAGCAAGTGATAGGACTGGAAAACGAATCCGATGGCCGAGCCGCGCAGCACCGTCCGCTCGGCGTCGCTAAGGGCACCGGTGTCGACACCGTCGAGTTCGTAGGTGCCGGCTGTCGGGCGGTCGAGCAACCCAAGCACGTTGAGCATCGTTGACTTTCCAGACCCCGATCGTCCGACAATCGAGATGAACTCACCGCGCCCCACGGCGAGACGGCACGGCCTTAGTGCCTCCACCGGTGGTGGACCCGGATAGGTCAGGCTGGCTCCGTTCAAGTGCACTACCGGTGAAGTCAATAGAGTTGCTCTCAACGATCACCAGAGTTGGGCGACGTGGAAGAAGAAGATGTGGAAGAAGAAACGGACGTAGGGCTACGCTGCTCCAGACGTCGACCGACCACCACCAAGTCACCTGCGGCTATGCCACCACCGCCAGGTTTAATCTCGACGTATCCGTCGCCCGACAATCCGACGTTCACCATGATCCGATTGACTGTTCCGCCTGCCTTATGAACAAGCACCGCCGTTTTGCCATCCGCTCCGGAGTAGATGGCCGACACAGGTACGACGAGTACCTCACCGTTAGACGATGCAGCCTTCACCGTTAGGCGCACGTCCTGGCCGGCGAACTGAGTATCGAGAGGGGTTTCGGGCCTAACCACGACAGAATGGAACCGGACACCGGTCTCTTCGTCCAACTCGAGTGCGCCGATCGATGAAACGACGGCCGACGCCGACACCCCTAGAACCTCCGAGTAGATTTCAGCTGTCATGCCGGTAACAACCAAGCCTGCCTGTCCCTGGTCGAGCCGAGCTGTGACCACGAGATCGCCAGATTCGAGCGTCAATGGCGAAATGGGCCCGTCCTGCCCATCGCCGCGCTCGCCCACTGCCGCGTGGATTGTCGTAACACGTACGGGAAACGTCGGCACGAACACCACCTCGGCCATCGGAAACATTGGCCCAGTCACTCGTTCGGTCTCGGCGAGGGCCGCCTCGGCCGAGGTGACGTCTTGCTTGGCGTAGTTCACCTGGCGCTCGGCGGAAGCGATTTGAGAAGCGCTCGGCGCTGTCGCACCCTCTTCGGCAACAGGCTGGTTCAGCTGATCCAGCTCCGCTGAGGCCTCAGCCAACGCCCGCTTCGCCGTTCGAACCATCTCTTGGGCACTGGTCAGGGCTGTCGAGTCCCCTTGCATAGGAACCTCATACCCGATCGAATCGTAAAACCGGATAAGTGCTCCTTTCGTACCTGCCCCCATCACTCCGTCGCGAGAACCGGGGACGAAGCCAAGGGCATCAAGCGCTCTTTGTAGCTGCTCTACATCATTGCCCTTGGTCCCCGGTAGCAGATCGCGATATGCCGGAATGCTTCCTGGCAAAACCACCACCGGTCGACCTGACATCTCTAGTACGACTGTGCCCGGTCCAACTTCCTGGCCGACGGTAACGGGCAATTTGGTGACTAGCGCATCGGTCGATGGAGCTGACACGGCGATCGAAGACGTGGCGGCGACGAGGCCTCGCAACACCACTGTGTCGGTTAGCACACGGTGCTCCACCGGGGCAGTCAGCGTGGTGGCAGCAGGCGGAGCGGCATCGGCCAGGGACTGTTGGGGGGAGCGGACGGACTTGGCGGCGACCAAACCAGCGGCGGTGATCACCACCGTGGCCAGCGCGGCAAACAGCAGCTTACGGCGGCTAAGCACAGCGCCATCGTCTTCATCGGGATTACTTGGACTCTCTGAGTCAGTTGCCACTGACGACCTTGGCAGCGTTCACTAACTTAGCTTTAACGTACTTCTGGATGGCGGTGAGTTCTTCCACGTGCGCATCGATCGCCTCCTTCTGATAGGCAGTCTCGACCGCTAACCACACGCCGACGAGATTCACCTTCTTCTTGCAAGCGACATCGGCCTTAGCCGTGGCGCTCTCCTTCTCACCGACCTGGTCCGGCCAGTTGAAGTTATTGGGGTCCCAAATTGAGACATAGTCGTAGCCACTATCCACCATGCAATCGGCCCACTTACCAACCACGTCCCGGACGCGGCTGTCGGCCTCTGATTTGCGGAATGTCTCAACGCTGAGCTTGTTCGCCAGGGCCTCGTCCGCCGGCGCTGAGGGGCCGCCCTTCGCCAACAGTCGCGTAGATTCACCACCGCAGCCATCGGCCGGAAGGGGATTTCCCTGATGGTCTGACGGGACCCGAGGCCCGTTAGGCCCGTTAGTGCCGGCGGAGCCCCTGAGGAGCAGAAGCTCGGCGTCAGATGGGTTCCAGGCGATGTCCTTGCCATCTCCCGGTGGCTTCTGATCTGGCCTCAGGCCATAGCCAAACGTCGAGGCGGATTCACTGTCAAATAGGCCATAACGACGCTCGTTTGCCTGCTCGAACGGCGGCACATCTGTTAAGACCGCGACCTCGGGCAGGGTGTATTTGCCGCCAAATCGTTCGAGACATGCACCGTTCAGACGCCACACCGCCCGCTGAATGTTGAGGTATTCGAGATTGCTTAGTCGATAGCCATCAAGTGGAAGTACTATGTCCGATGTTGAGGTGACAACCGCATAGGTGCCGACATCTGGCTCCGCATGAGCGGAGCCAGATGAACATGCAGCCAACATGGCAACAATAAAGGTCAATGACAGCCGATTCGAAAGAGTTTTCGCCTTGATTGTCACCGAGTCCGACATTCTGATCACGAATTATGAGTATCTGACCGAACTGGTTCTATCGCTCATGTACACATTAAGGGTTCCAACTGAGCTGGTGTCTCCCCGGTATCCGAGGGAGTCGCCCTTGAAGTCGTTGTGTTCATAAATCTTCGTCCAGCAGTTTTTATAGCCTCTGAACGAACTTGTTATGTCATTGAATCCTGGCAGGGAACTAACCTGGCCATCTATATCTCCGGTCGGGCTTGTACAGGAAAAACCGTCCTGTGGCATATATATCCAGTATTGGGCACCGCCATAATTAGCATGCTCGTAGAGCGTCCCGATATATGTCACAGCACCCGCTGGAGTTGAGGCACCTATCGACACTCCAAGAGCTGCAATACCGGTCGCTCCTGCAAGAATGACTTTCCGAATTCTTCCATGTTTTCCAAACAATTGAGCTTCTCCTTCGCTTACGGAACAGGCATATTCATAAGAGCTGAACCCGCCCCAGGTTATGAGTTCAACTCGGCTGAGCGGCACCAAAATGGACACTACAGATGACAAGTGCTTACAAAGTAAATGTCGGGCTAACTTTGTCGGCACCTCGCAGATGAGCTGGCGATATGGGCGATCAAGAGTTGCCAGGTTAGGTCTTCAAACCGAGGTCATTGAGTTCTTCAAGAGTTCCGGTTAAGCCCTCGTCTATAGAGGCGGCGCCTTGTATGCCTATGTATGCACAGAATGCTGCCCACACAACGACTCCGATGCTTACTCGTAAAAATGTCGGCCAGGTTTGACCGGTTACGAATCCTTCAATAAGGCCTGCAACGAAAAACACAGCGACCAGTCCGATTACCAAAACCACTGAGCGCCTGGCTTCTTCAGCAAGAGCACGTGCACGACTGCGATCGCCCGGAGCGATGATCGACCATCCAAGTGCAAGGCCCGCCGCTCCCGCTATAACCACCCCCGTGAGTTCAAGAAGCCCATGAGGAAGAATGAGTCCCCAAAACCTCGGAGCCTGCCCTGCCGAAGTGAATAAGCCACCCGCAAGTCCAAGGTTGATCCCGTTGGTTCCAAGTATCAAGGCAGTGGGAACACACAAGCCGATGCCTGCTCCAAATGCCATAAACCCAACTTGGGCGTTATTTATGAACACTTCTGAGCTGAACTGTGCGGCGGGCTCTGACGAATAATAGTCCTCAAAGTCCTCTTCTAAATATGCCTCTCTGAACTCCTTCGGAGCGGCAACATCGAGTGCTTTGTCAGAAACAGAGATCCAGGCGCCGAATGCAAGGGCGGGTAAAAATGTGAGCACCGCACTGATAACTATGAAACGACGAAGGTGCCAAACCGCCCCTGGAAAACTTGTAGTAAAGAAGCGAGTGATTGCTCTTACTTCTGGGGTTTGAGTTCCGTATATGACTGATTGTGCATCGGCGACCAATGTGGTCAGTCGAGCATTAAGGGCAGGGTCTTGAAAGTTGGTTTGGCTATATGAAAGATGTGTCGAAGCTCGTTGGTATAGGCGAATTAACTCATCGATAGTGACCGCATCGAGTTTGTCCCCACGGCCTGCTCGTCGCTTTCCTCCCGATTTCATAGCTTGGCGCGTTAGAACAGCCAGGCGTGCCCATGACTCTTGATGAGTAGCGAGAAAATGGTCGATGTTCATCTACCGCCCACGGTACTCATTTCTATGCATGACCATCGGTATGCTTGAGGGGGTGTATGAGCAACCGAGGCTTATAACTCCTGAAGCAGTTCGGATTCATCTAGAAGCCACAAGCCTCGGATCAAGAATCTTGGCTGCGCTAATAGACGCCTTTCTTATGGGTGTCTTGCTTACTGCAGTATTCACGATTGCAGGGCTCCTGGGAGGGCTAAATGATCTTCTGGCGGTCATCTTGCCTACTGTCGGAATTTTTTTAGTTCGATTCGGTTACCCGATTTTGTATGAAACCATGCGCAACGGAAAGACCCCTGGGAAAGAAGCGCTTGGCTTGCGCGTCGTAACAACACAAGGTGCCCCTATCCGATTTAGACATGCTGCGATAAGAACCCTTGTTGGCTTGTTTGATTTCGAACTGACCTTTGGAATGGCGGCGCTGATTTCGTCCTTGGTGAGTAAGGACGGTCGACGGCTAGGAGACTTGGCCGCCGGCACTTTGGTCATTCGGACCCGCCAGGCCACTACTCATACTGCTGCACCTGTGGCCTTCAGTCCTTTTGCAGGAACCGAAACTTTCACTACCAATTTGGATGTCAGCAGGGTGGATAATGAAATGAGCCAAACCATCCGCTCATTTCTTTTGCGAATTCCAGAGCTCACCCCCGAGGCGCGTTGGTCAATTGGTGTCAAGCTTGCGACCGCGGCGGCTCGTCGCATGAACCTGAATCCACCGTCAGGTATGCATCCAGAAACGTTCTTAGTAAGTGTTATGTCGGCGACTCAGCAATTTAATCCGCCACCTTCACCTCCGGTTTGGGGTGCTCAACTCCAACAGCAACCATCGAGCCCAGCCCAAACTCATGCCCAAAGTCCTGCCCAAACTCCTACGCAGCCTATCGAACCCCCCTCGCACCAAGATGGCGATTTCGCCCCACCTGCCTAACTATTTACGGCACAAGATCCGGCGATTTGGACCCAGGCCCTAACCTGGAGGGGTGACGACGACTTACCTCGACCATGCGGCTACCACGCCAATGCGACCTGAGGCATTGGATGCCATGCTCCCATGGTTGCGTGATCGATATGGAAACCCCTCGGGCAGCCATTCATTGGCGCGAGCAGCACGAAAAGCAATTGATGAGGCGCGTGACATTGTTGCCCAATGCATGGGCAGTCTTGCGCGAGAGGTTGTGTTTACCGGGGGAGGAACCGAGGCCGACAACCTTGCGGTGACGGGGGTCATTGCACGAAGGGGCGGAACGGTTGTCGGCAGTGCGATAGAGCACCATGCAGTGTTGCACCCAGTCACAGCTCTGGATGGAAAGACTGTGCCGGTCGATCAATCAGGTGTCATTGATCTTGATGCGCTTGTCGAGCTGCTCGATGACCAAGTCAGTCTGGTCACAGTCATGTTGGCAAACAACGAAGTGGGCATGATCCAACCTTTGGCCGAGGTAATACGAGTTGTGCGTGAGCACGCTCCTGGGGCTGTGGTCCACAGTGATGTTGTCCAGGCAATGCCATGGCTCGATGTTGCTCAGTTGGCGTCGAACGCAGACCTACTTTCCTTAAGTGCTCACAAGCTCGGTGGACCTCAAGGAGTTGGCGCTCTCATAGTTCGAGAGGGAGTAGCCCTCAATCCGTTGTTACGCGGAGGTGGACAAGAACGTGAGCGACGCAGCGGGACGCAAAACGTTGCAGGTATCGTTGGCTTTGCCGCCGGCCTGCAGGCATCGGTAGAACACCGTGATACAACCGTTGAGCGGGTATCTCGATTACGTGATCGCTTGGCAGATGGTCTGACTTCGATGATCAGCAACTGCATTGAGTCTGGTGACCGTGCTCGCAAAGTTGCGGGCTCATGCTCGTTGTTAATTGCTCAGATAGAAAGTGAAGAGCTCTTGGTGC
>CAYGGL010000010.1:19692-32055 GCA_964349215.1 uncultured Acidimicrobiaceae bacterium
ATGTGCCACGGCCGGTTCATCATGTGCAAGCGGGGCCATGGAGTCTTCACATGTGCTAGCGGCGATGGGAGTTCCTTCTGATTTGGCCAAAGGGGCACTTCGCCTTTCGCTCGGATGGACAACGACTGATAGCGATGTTGATCATGCACTTGAAGTAATTCCCCAACTGGTTGATCGCCTACGTAGCCGTCAGCCCTTAAAGGTGCGGACATGAAGGTGAACTCATGAAGGTTCTATGCGCCATGAGCGGCGGCGTTGACTCGTCGGTTGCTGCGGCTATTTTGCTTGGTCAAGGTCACGAAGTAACCGGTTGTACGATGCGACTTTGGGGAGGCGAAAGCGACAC
Organism: uncultured Acidimicrobiaceae bacterium; assembly: GCA_964349215.1. Taxonomy (GTDB): domain Bacteria; phylum Actinomycetota; class Acidimicrobiia; order Acidimicrobiales; family CADCSY01; genus JACOTK01. Next base: position 20,039 of record CAYGGL010000010.1, read on the forward strand.
CGGATGTTGCTCGGTGGCCGACGTTGATGACGCCCGTCGTGTAGCCCAACAGCTTGGGATCGATCATTTCGTTTTCAACTTTGGCGAAGAGTTCGATGGGTTGGTTGTAAGCCCCTATGCGAAGTCCCATTCGGTGGGTGAGACGCCCAACCCTTGCATCGAATGCAATCGTTCAATCAAGTTTGATCGTCTCTTACAGCGTGGCGATGCCCTTGGTTTCGAGGCCATCGCTACCGGACATCATGCAATTGCGGTCGAAGATACCAATGGGTGGCGTCTAAAGCGCGGTGCTGATAGGGCAAAGGACCAGAGCTATGTGCTTTATATGCTCGGCCAAGAGCAGTTGGCTCGCACTTTGTTTCCGGTTGGGCATCTGACCAAGGAAGAGGTCCGCAAACAAGCAATTGATTTAGGGCTACGTACGGCGACCAAGCCTGACAGCCAAGACGTATGTTTCATAACCTCAGAAGGCGGGCGTGAGCAGTTTCTTTCTGAGCGTCTTCCATTTACCCCTGGCACCGTCGTCGATACAGATGGTCAAACCGTTGGAAGCGTTACAGCTGTTGAACTCGTTACTGTCGGTCAACGCAAGGGCTTAGGCCTAGCTGGTGGTGGGGTTCCTCGTTATGTGGTTGACATTGATTTGGCCAAGGCCCAGGTCGTCGTGGGCCCCGCTGAGGGCTTGTTGGCCAATCGCCTGAAGCTGAGAGATTTATGTTGGGTAAACCCAGCGCAAAAGGAAGCCCTCGGAGATTCGACAGAGGTGTTGGCTCAGTGCAGTGCCCATGGAGAAGTAGTGAAGGCAACATTTCACTCGGCGACTGGCGAGCTTCATTTCAACAGCCCCTCCAAACGCATAGCCCCAGGCCAAAGCGTGGTTCTTTACAGCGACGACGAAGTAATTGCCGGAGGCATCGTTACCAAAAATTCTTGAAAAAGTTGTACCTTGCCGTTTGTCGGTCTAGAGTTAGCACTCGACCCATGAGAGTGCTAATCGCCAAATGGAGGCGCATATGAAGCTTCAGCCGCTTGAAGACCGCATCGTAGTGCGGGCAAACGAAGCAGAAGAAAAGACCGCATCAGGTCTCGTAATTCCTGATACCGCCAAGGAAAAGCCACAACAGGGAACTGTTTTGGCTGTCGGCCCAGGCCGTCGTTCAGAGCAGACCGGTGAGGTCATAGCTCTTGGTATCAGCGTTAATGACACGGTTGTCTACTCAAAATACGGAGGCACCGAAATCACAGTGGACGGCGAAGACCTTCTAATTCTTTCCAGTCGCGACGTGCTCGCCCTGGTCAAGAAGTAAGAGAGGAGCATCATGTCCAAAATCATTTTGTTCGACGAGAATGCTCGACGCAGTCTCGAAGCAGGAGTCGACAAGCTCGCAAACGCTGTCAAGGTAACGCTTGGCCCACGTGGTCGAAACGTCGTCCTGGACAAGAAGTTTGGCGCTCCAACAATCACGAACGACGGCGTTTCTATCGCTCGTGAAGTTGAGCTTGAGGACCCATTTGAAAACATGGGCGCCCAGCTCGTTAAAGAAGTTGCCACAAAGACCAATGATGTTGCCGGTGACGGAACAACTACCGCAACAGTTCTTGCCCAGGCTCTTATTAAACAAGGCCTTCGCAATGTTGCAGCTGGTGCAAACCCCATGGGGCTTCGCAAGGGCATCGAAAAGGCAGTTGCTGTTGCAGTAGAAGAAATCGGCAAGATGGCAAAAGAAGTCGACAACAAGTCTGAGATTGCTCAGGTCGCTTCTATCTCCGCTGCAGATCCTGCAATTGGTGACGTTATTGCCGAGGCAATTGACAGGGTCGGAAAAGACGGCGTCGTTACTGTTGAAGAGTCGAACACATTCGGTATGGAGCTTGACTTCACTGAGGGAATGCAGTTCGACAAGGGCTACCTATCGCCTTATTTCGTCACTGACCCAGAGCGCCAAGAGGCAACTCTTGATGACCCTTATCTGTTGTTCGTAAACGGCAAGATCAGCGCTGTTCACGATCTTGTTCCTGTCCTTGAAAAGGTGATGGGCACAGGCAAGCCTCTGGTCATCATTGCCGAAGACGTTGAGGGCGAAGCCCTTGCTACTCTTGTTGTTAACAAGATTCGTGGCACCTTCAACTCGGTCGCTGTCAAAGCCCCTGGTTTTGGTGAGCGTCGCAAGGCAATGCTTCAGGACATGACGATTCTCACTGGCGGTCAACTGATAGCCGAAGAAGTCGGACTCAAGGTTGAGAACACAACCCTTGATCTGCTCGGCACCGCTCGCAAGGTCATCATCACTAAGGACACCACGACGATCGTCGAAGGTGGCGGCACCAGCGACGAAGTCAAGGGACGCGTTGCTCAGATCCGTCGTGAGATGGACGAGACCGATTCCGATTGGGATCGTGAGAAGCTACAAGAGCGTCTCGCGAAGCTTTCGGGTGGCGTTGCAGTCGTCAAGGTTGGCGCTGCTACCGAAGTTGAGCTTAAGGAAAAGAAGCATCGCATCGAAGATGCTTTGTCGGCTACCCGTGCAGCTATCGAAGAAGGCATCGTCGCAGGCGGCGGTACAGCTTTGATCCGTGCACGTGGCGCTATCACCAAACTTAAGCTTGAAGGTGACGAAGCAACAGGTGCAGACATTGTCTACAAGTCACTCACGGCTCCGGCTTTGTGGATCGCAACCAACGCAGGTCTTGAAGGCTCGGTTGCTGTTCAACAGATCGAACGTGAGACCGGCAACGTCGGACTTAACGCAGCCACTGGTGAGTTCGAAGATCTCGTCAAGATTGGCGTTATTGACCCCGCAAAGGTGACTCGTGCGGCACTTCAAAACGCAGCTTCTATCGCTGCACTTATCTTGACCACCGAGGCACTGGTAGCCGATAAGCCTGAAGAAGAGGCTCCAATGGGCGGCGGTGGCGGCGGTGGCATGCCTCCTGGCATGGGAGGCATGGGCTTCTAGTCCCATCCAAAGAACTGAATAAATGGGCCGGTCCTTTCGGGACCGGCCCATTTATTTGTTTTAACTGTTGTTTGGTGTTACTTGTTGCGCTTGATGTGCCAGCGAAACTCAGCAGTAGCAACCACGACGTCGTTGGAATCAACCATCTCGACGTGACCGATAGGGCGACTAACGCCGTCGGCTTCAAGCTCGGCAGTTATGGTCTTTAACTCTTCTGGACTAAAGCTTGCCTTGCCCACGATGTCACCCTTTGCCATCTTCAAGAAGTTGATGTCTCCGCCTCTGGCAAGGGGGGTTACGTTGCTCATGGAATCACCAAGTGCGCAAATCATGGCTGCACCACTCGTGGAGTCGGCAAGCGAAAATAACGCTCCTGCGCTTACCGATCCAACATGGTTACCAATCTCGGCTTTCCATGGAAGGCGAACTTCGGCGGAGCCATCTGCCATTTTGTCCACGACTATTCCGAGGTGCTTATTGGCCGGCAACATTTCTAATAGGGCTGATGCGGGGTGCTTATCACTCATAGTTCGACATCATAGGGTGTTGGATGTAAGTAACGCAGTAGAATCGTACGAATGGACCGTCCTCCCCCCGACCCGATCAAACTGCTTGCCTACTGGATGGAGTGGGAAAAAGGCGATACTCCCCCGGGAAGAGTGATGGCAAACCTAAAAACTGGTGGTTTGCGTGAAGTATTGGAAGATCTCTCAGAGCGCCTAAGTAGACAGGCTCCAGACGGGTCTTGATATGACGCCAGACGAAATGACTCGGGACGCAATAATTAAGCGAGGTGGTCCCCAGCTCATACCTCGTCCTGATGACGCAGTACCAGGCGACCCGGCCCCTTGGTCGACGATTCCACCAGACGAACGTCGTTTTGATTTAGAGCACATAGTGGCCAAGTTTCTTGAAGCCCCAGAGCGAGAGTCACTTGAGCTGACTAAAGGCATCAGGGGAGCCGCCGTTCTCGTTGCCCTATTTGAAGAAGACGGCGAATCGCATGTCTTGTTGACTCGCAGGGCTCAACATCTTCGGGCCCACAAAGGAGAGGTTTGTTTTCCAGGCGGGCGTCGTGATGGAAATGAGGCCTTGGTCGATACCGCTTTGCGAGAAGCTCAAGAAGAGATAGGCCTTGAACCATCGTCGGTCGAAGTCATTCGTGAGTGGCATCACCATGCCACGATCACTTCCCAGAGTTTCATCGCTCCCTTCATTGCCATACTGGACGAGCGACCTCGAAACTTGGTGGCTAACCCACATGAAGTTGAACACATATTGCATGTCCCCCTGCGAGAGCTGGCTTTAGAAGAGGTCTACAGGGAAGAGAGATGGACCTTTGGGGGTACGACTAGACCCTTATGGTTCTTCGACCTAGTGGGAGATACCATCTGGGGAGCTACCGGTGCCTTGTTGCGTCAGTTTCTTATGGTCTCGCTTGGCATTCCCCTTGATCACCTGAGCCTGGTGCCAACTCTGAACTCTTCGGCTTCGGACTCTCTCGATTGACTTGCTGGTGATTAGACTTAAAACCTAGGACTGACAACAAACGAGGTGGATGAGGCGTGGCCGAGGTCGAGATCGGAATCGGAAAGTCTGGACGTCGAGCATATGGCTTTGACGACATTGCAATTGTTCCCTCGCGGCGTACCCGAGATCCTGAGGATGTCGACATCTCATGGGAGATAGACGCCTTTAGATTTGAGCTTCCCCTCATGGGCTCTGCGATGGACGGAGTGATTAGCCCATCGACCGCTATAGAGATAGGACGCCTTGGGGGTGTCGGGGTTCTAAATCTGGAGGGTCTGTGGACTCGTTATGAAGACCCTGAGCCGTTATTTGAGGAGATTGCAGAGTTGTCAGCTGACAAGGCGACACTTCGCATGCAAGAGATTTATAGCGAGCCGGTAAAGCTTGAACTTATTGCTCCCCGGATTCGCCAGATCAAAGAGGCAGGAGTGGTTTCGTGCGTATCGGTAACACCTCAGCGCACTGAGTTGTTTGCCCCAGCCCTTCTTGAGGCAGAGCTTGACCTTTTGGTTATTCAAGGAACAGTTGTTTCTGCAGAACATGTCTCTAAGACCAATGAGCCGCTCAACTTAAAGCGCTACGTAAGGGAACTTCCAATGCCGGTGATCGTCGGCGGATGTGCCTCTTATCAGGCAGCGTTGCACCTTATGCGCACTGGTGCAGCGGGAGTTTTGGTGGGAGTTGGTCCTGGTAACGCATGCACGAGCCGAGGAGTTTTGGGCATTGGGGTTCCTCAAGCAACCGCGATTGCCGACGCACAAGGCGCTCGTATGCGTCATCTCGATGAGACTGGCGTCTATTGCCAAGTTATTGCTGATGGAGGCATGAGCACTGGTGGCGATATTGCAAAGGCAATTGCCTGTGGTGCAGACGCGGTAATGATTGGATCACCATTGGCTGCGGCGACCGAAGCTCCTGGTCGTGGTTATCACTGGGGAATGGCAACGTTTCATCCAACGTTGCCTCGCGGCGCTCGTGTCAAGACTGACACAAGGGGTTCGCTTGAAGAAATACTGGTGGGCCCCGCTCGTGAGAACGATGGTCGTCTCAACCTCTTTGGAGCCTTACGTACCTCTATGGCGACATGTGGCTACGAGACTGTCAAAGAGTTCCAAAAGGCCGAGGTCATGGTTGCACCTTCTCTGTTAACCGAAGGCAAGCAGCTGCAGCGTTCGCAGGGTATCGGGATGGGTCGGTAACGACCGTGACGTCGGTGCCTGCCGGCGAGTTCGACACAGTTCTCGTTGTAGATTTCGGTGCGCAATACGCACAACTCATTGCCAGGCGCGTTCGTGAGGCGCGGGTCTATTCGAAGATCGTCCCTCATCGCATTACCGCTGAAGAGATCAGAGGCGTAAACCCTGTAGGCATCATTTTGAGCGGCGGTCCTAAGTCTGTTCATGTCGAGGGGTCTCCTCGTCTGGACATAGAGATCTTCGAATTGGGTATCCCAATTTTGGGCATTTGTTATGGGGCCCAGCTCATTGCTCATCAGCTTGGTGGCGAGGTCGCTCACACTGGCAGGGGAGAGTATGGGCGAACAACCCTGCAGCTTTTGGGCGACTCTGTGCTGTTGGGTCCAACGGCACCAGATACTCAAGACGTTTGGATGAGTCATTTCGATTCGATTAGCACTCTTCCCGAGGGGTTTCGCTCGGTGGCAAGTACCGCTGAAGCCCCGATTGCTATTTTGGAATCCTCGTCCAGGAAAATTTTTGGTGTTCAGTACCATCCCGAAGTTGTGCACACACCAAGAGGACAATCCCTTCTGGAGAGCTTTCTGCATACTGCTTGTGATGCGCGGCCCACCTGGACGATGACATCAATTATCGAAACTCAGATTGAAGCAGTAAAGGCTCAGGTGGGATCACAGCGAGTCATCTGCGGACTTTCCGGCGGCGTCGACTCAGCGGTGGCGGCCGCCCTGGTGCACCATGCCGTGGGTAAACAACTGACGTGTGTATACGTGGACACAGGTTTGATGCGTGAGGGAGAGAGTGATCAAGTAGTTGACACTTTCCAAAGACATCAAGGCATTGATCTTGTACACGTTCAGGCTGCAGATAGGTTCTTTGAGCGACTCTCTGGAGTGATTGATCCCGAAGAGAAGCGCAAGGCAATTGGTGAACAATTCATTCGTGAGTTTGAGAAAGCCGCAGAGAGTATTGAGGACGCCGGCTTCTTGGTACAGGGAACGCTTTATCCCGATGTCATCGAGTCGGGTACTGCTGAGGCAGCCAAAATAAAATCACATCACAATGTCGGCGGCCTTCCAGAGGATATGGATTTCGAGTTAGTCGAGCCGTTGCGCCTCTTATTCAAAGACGAGGTGAGAAAAGTTGGCGAAGAGCTCGGTCTGCCTGATGAGATTGTCTGGCGCCAGCCGTTCCCCGGGCCAGGTCTGGGTGTACGCATAATCGGTGAAGTGACCCCAGAGAGAGTCGCTATATTGCGCCACGCCGATGCAATTGTTCGAGAAGAAGTTCAGCGAGCCGGCCTTGAGCGCGATATCTGGCAGGCCTTCGCAGTACTGGCTGATATCCGCTCTGTAGGGGTGATGGGCGATGAACGCACGTATGCCTATCCCATTATTGTGCGTGCCGTTACAAGTGACGATGCGATGACTGCCGACTGGGCTCGGTTGCCATATGACTTACTTGAGAGGTTCTCGAACCGGATTATTAACGAAGTAGAGGGTGTGAATCGCGTTGTTTATGACATCACATCCAAACCCCCTGGAACAATCGAGTGGGAATGATTGATTAAGCAACGTCTAATTGATCGCCATCCAGCTTTGGGGGCGGAAGAGCTGGTGGCTAGGTTCCGTCCTCCGCGACGTTTCGCGGCAGTGCGTTTTGGCGGTTACATCCCAAATTCATCGCATCCATCTCAGAAAGTGGCGCTAGATGAGATGCATGCATTTGCCACTGATACTTGTCGAAGCTTGGGCCAACAAGATTCAAGTGGTTGGTTTCGTAAGCGGTTTGGCAAAGGAGTTGTTGCTCAAGTCCAGCAAAGTTATGGACGCTATATCGACGGTGGATACGGAGTGGGCAAGACCCACTTGCTGGCCTCCTTGTGGCATGAAGTTAATGAGAAAGGCTTGCCGGCGGCTTATTTGAGCTTTTCTGAACTTACGGCTGCTGTTGGTTTCTTGGGAATGCAAGAAGCAGTTCGAGTCTTCTCATCATTTCGTCTGGTTTGCATAGATGAGTTCGAGTTGGATGACGTTGCCAATACCTTGATGGCAGTGACCTTATTAAGGGGGATCACTTCTAAGGGTGTTCGTATTGCGACAACATCGAACTCATTGCCAGAGCGTTTGGGAGAGGGTCGTTTCAGCGCTGAAGATTTCAAACGTGAGATCTCTGCCATCGCATCACACTTCGAAACGATCCGAATTGATGGTCCCGACTACCGGCGAGGCCAGGGCAGCTCCACAGATTTACTTAGCGAAGAAAAGCTCGACGCTTTCATCTCGGCATACGACTCGTCTACCTCTGATGCATTGAGCCTGGACAACTTTGATGAGCTGTTGGCCCATTTGCGCCAAGTGCATCCGGTTCAGTTTTCACCGATGCTAGATGGCCTTTCTGCTGTATTTATCAAAGCTCTTCATCCAATTGCCAATCAGGGGGATGCTCTTTTATTCGTTCAACTTGTCGATGAACTTTACGAAGCCGAGATAACTGTCCTTGCCTCAGGTTGTTCACTAAGCGAACTTTTCCCAGACTCATATCGCCATGGCGGATATAGAAAAAAGTATGGACGTTGTGAATCTCGATTATCCGCCCTGCTGGCAGAAGCCGGGTCTGCGTAACAGGTCTGCGTAAAAGCGCGTGCATTAAGAACGGCGTAACACTCGCAGTGAACCAGTTGCCGAGATCTCCTCAAACCCGCCACTGCAGGCCCTCAGGTAAATCTCATAAGGCGGGCGGCCTCCATCGGCGGGATCGGGGAATACGTCATGAATGGCAAGTACCCCACCGGTCGCAACATGAGGTGACCACATTTCAAAGTCTCGATGTGCGGGCTCTGATCCGTGGCCTCCATCGATGAATACCAGAGCACAAGGCGAAGACCAATGCTTTGCTACGACGTGAGAGTCACCAACAACGGCGATCACACTTTGCTCGAGCCCCGCATCGATAATTGTCCGGCGAAAGACCGGCAATGTATCGATTAAGCCCACTTCGGGATCAACCATGGCGGGGTCGTGCCACTGCCATCCTGGTTGGTTTTCTTCTGATCCTCGGTGGTGATCAACGGCGAAAAGTGCGGTTCGGTTTTCTTGAGCAGCGCTTCCCAGATAGATAGAAGACTTGCCGCAGTAACTTCCTATTTCGACCAGTGGCGCATCTGGAACGGCGTTACATGCAGACATCGCTGCTTCGTAGAGAGCGAGCCCTTCGTCTGGCGGCATAAAGCCAATAGCGGCCTCAGCCTTTTCCTTGAGAATGGGGTTCATCATTGATGCACCTTAGATGCGAGAGAGCCAACGATTGGCGTGGTTTAATCGAGATTCAAGTTGGGAAATGGTGGCTTCATTAATTTTTTGCAGTCCAGCGAGACGGTTTAGTTCGCCATTGACCTGAGCATGAGACCATCCTGTGATTCTCGCTATTTCCTTGACGCGGTCACTGTTGGCATTGCGCAGTTGTTGTTTTTGTTCACGACGGGTTGCAACAAGTGTGCTCTTGGTCCCCTCGCTGTTAGACATTCTTTCCCCTGCAAGTGGTGGAAGTGGGGCAAGCGTGATGGTAAGAGCGGCATCATCATGAGACGGGTGGTCAAGATGCGTTTCACTGCTCATAAATCCAACGGAGGGCTTTGCGAGTCGGGGAGCCCCAACTGCTACTGCAGAAATAACACTGAACAACGAGAGTCGAGGGTCGTCTCCTTCGTGTTCCAGTGCGTCACGATCTTCCAACAGGTCTGTCTCATCAGATAAACGCATGTCGTCTTCAGGTCTGGATATCTTGGCCAAGCTGTGATTGCGTTCGATGGCAATCTCATTAGCTTTTTGTTCCAGGCGTGCGTCGTCTGGAATGTAGAGGTAGGCCTCTTGAGAGCGCAGCCCCTTAGTCCAGCGAACCAGTCGTCCAACTGCTTGGCGAAAGAACAACTCAGTTGTCGTATTGGTAGCGAACACCCCGACTCTCAGTCGAGGAATATCAACTCCTTCGGAAATCATTCGCACCGCCACGATCCACGGCTCTGTGCCTCTGGCGAATCTGGCAATATGGCTTGATGCACTCGGGTCGTCTGAGGTCGCAACGATTGCATGAATACGATGCCTGCGCATGAGCAGTTCTGCGATACCTCGAGCGTGGTCTTGATCCATGGCAATTATGAGTCCGCCCGCATCGGGGTGATCGAGGCGAATATCACAAAGGCGCTCATGTGCCTGGGCCAATACCGAAGGAAGCCATTCTCCTTCCAACGAAAGAGCCGCTCGCAAGCGTTGACTTGCATGCGTGGAATCGAGGGAATCCTCGAAGCTATGTGAGTGCAATGACCCGTCATTGCCCATCCATTCCATGTGGCCATTGATTCGAGGAAAGTAAACGGGCCGTACCACTCCACCATCGGCCAGGGCTTCTCTATATCCGTATGTGTAGTCAGGCTTGGCTTCATCCAAGTGGTAGTCGATAAAGGGAATGGCCTGAGTGTCTGAACGAAACGGTGTGCCCGAAAGAGAGAGCCGTTTTGATGCAGGCTCAAATGCATAGCGAATGGCCTCGCCCCAGGCCCTGTCATCAGCCGCGTGATGAATTTCATCAAAGATAACGAAGGCGTCACTTGCCAATCCGCGAAGTATCGGAGAGCTCGATGCGACTTGTTGGTAAGTGGTTATGACCCCATGCATGTCACTTGGAAGACGACCATCGCTTGGGGACCAAGAAGGGTCAAGATGAAGTCCGAATGCAGCGGCTGCACCTTCCCACTGAACCTTGAGATGTTGTGTCGGCACTACAACGACTAGTCGTCGGCGAGGATTGGCAGCGAGATTTTGACAAGCGGCAGTCAGCGCAAAGGTAGTTTTGCCAGATCCTGGAGTAGCGACAGCTAAGAAGTTGTCCTGTGACGCTGCATCAAGTTGTTCGAGTGCGTCTTTTTGCCATGGTCTGAGTTTGATTGATCGTGCCATTTGTTATTCAGACAAGTTGGGGAGGATGAGAGAGGGGAGACGGAGAGCGGGAAGAGAGCCGTTACTTGTTTGCATCGACCTCTTTGACCACGAGAGAGATTTCTTCCCAGTCGATATTGCGGAAGTTGTGCATCGGACACCATTTCGGGCCACACATCGTGCAGAACTCTGCTGACTTGTAATAGTCGTGGCCTAGGGTTTCATCGTGATACGAACGTGCGGTTTCTGGGTCAAGCGATAGTTCGAATTGACGGTTCCAATCGAAATCGAAGCGGGCTTTACTCAATTCATCATCACGGTCGCGCGCCCCGGGACGCTCACGTGCAACATCGGCAGCATGAGCGGCAATCTTGTAGGCCATTAGCCCCTGCTTGACATCTTCTGAGGTAGGAAGACCAAGGTGTTCCTTTGGCGTCACATAACAAAGCATCGATGCCCCATGCCAACCAATCATGGCTGCGCCGATGGCTGAAGAGATGTGGTCATAACCCGGAGAAATATCGATGACCAGCGGGCCCAGTGTGTAGAAGGGGGCCTCGTGGCACCACTCTTGTTGTTTTCTTACATTGTCTTCGATCTGGTTCATTGGCACATGGCCGGGGCCTTCAACCATTACCTGAACTCCACGTTCCCAGGCTCTAAGGGTCAGATCGCCAAGTGTGCGAAGTTCGCCGAACTGGGCCTCGTCAGATGCGTCGGCAAGACAGCCTGGCCTTAGCGAATCACCAAGTGAAATGGTCACGTCGTATCGAGCAAGAATTTCGCATACGTCATCAAAGTGCGTAAAGAGAGGATTCTCTGCACGGTTGGCAACCATCCAACGGGCGAGAATGCCGCCGCCTCTGCTCACGATTCCGGTGATCCGGTGCTGACAAAGTGGCAAGTGTTCAAGGCGTATACCCGCATGGATTGTCATGTAGTCGACACCTTGTTTTGCCTGGTGCTCTATCTCATCCAAGAGATGTTCAATGGTCAACTCATCGATAGATGGAGCACGATTGATCGCCTGGTAGATGGGCACAGTCCCTATGGGAACAGTTGCTGCGTTGATAATGGCAACTCGTGTCTCGTCGATGTCTTGGCCAGTGGAAAGATCCATGACGGTATCGGCGCCGTATTGTTCAGAGGTCTTCAGCTTGTGGACCTCACCGGCGACGTCAGATACTCCAGGCGAGGACCCAATGTTGGCGTTTACCTTTACCGTTGCGACTGTTCCGATGCCCATGGGGTCAAGGGCCTGTGCGAGATGCAAGGTATTGGCGGGAATCACGAGGCGCCCACGTGCGACCTCGGCTCGAATAATCTCAGGTGTAAGAGCTTCTCGCTCGGCCACCCGTTTCATTTCTGGCGTGATCTCACCGGCAATTGCGGCCGTGCGC
>CAYGGL010000011.1:0-31326 GCA_964349215.1 uncultured Acidimicrobiaceae bacterium
GGTGCTTAACAACATTGGCACGTCATGTTCCACGATGACGATGGCAACACCTGTAACGTCACGAATGCGCTTGATAAGAGGCCCCATTGCCTCTGACTCGCGTTGTGCGATGCCGGCAGTCGGTTCATCAAGCATCAAGATCTTTGCCTGTTGTGCCAACAGCGAACCCAACTCGACGATGCGCCGTGAACCCGTGGACAACTGGCCAACGTATTTGTCACGAAATGCGCTAAGGCCAAGAAGCCCGATCAACTGATCCACTCGCTCTGCAACCATTACCTCAGATAGCAACGCCGCAGGAAGCTTGAATGAAGCGGCAAATGGATCACGAGAAGGAATGAATATCTCAAGTGCAACTGCGAGATTTTCTGCCACCGTCAACCCAGGAAACAGTCGAGCGTCTTGAAAAGAACGAGCAAGGCCTGCTTCAGCTCTAATTTCAGGAGCTTTCCCGGTAATGTCGGCGTTCTCCAGACGAACCTGACCTGAGTCGACTGGAACAAACCCAGTTAGAAGATCAAGAAGAGTTGTCTTACCGGCACCATTTGCCCCGAGAATCCCGACAATTTCTCCCGCACGGACATCGAGGTCGACATGATCAACAGCAGTGAGACCACCAAAGCGCTTGGTGATTCCGGTCGCATGCAAAATAACCGGCTCGGTCGAAAAATCTTTCCGCGGAGCTGCCGGCTTGGCTTTCTCCTTTGGGCCTTTGCCATTGGTTTCGACGGCGCCGGCTTTTGAGCCCTGAATGAAAACCGAGCGCAATAGATCACCGCGCTCCAAAAGCTCACCCGCAGGGCCGGTGAAACGAACCTCACCTTTTTCCATAAAGACAGCCCTGTCTGAAACGCTCAGCGCCACGTTTACCGACTGCTCAACCAAAACAATTGTGACACCCTGATTGCGCAACTCACGTACAACTTCGAGGAGTTCACCAACAACCACTGGGGCCAAACCGAGCGACAACTCGTCGATCAACAGCAAGCGTGGTTCGGCAAGTAGAGCCTGAGCCAAGGCAACCATTTGTTGTTGGCCGCCGGAAAGCAATGCAGCCTTTTCAGAAAGACGAGTCTTTAGGGCTGGGAAAAGTTCAAGACATTTGGCGATACCCGCCTCTACCCTTGCCTCATCCTGTCGATACAGCCACGCAGCCATGCGTAGGTTCTCACCGACTGTCAGGCCAGGAAAGATTGCGCGGCCTCCCGGCATAAAGGCAACTCCGGCTTTCGCCATATCAACTGGAGTAATGCCAGTGATCTCCTTGCCGTCCATCCATACCTTTCCCCGTTTGGGCGGAGTAAGGCCGGTGATGGCCCGAAGCAACGTTGACTTGCCTGCACCATTGGTACCTAGAAGTGCAACGATTTCGCCTTCTTCAACTGTGTAGTCAACGTTGAAAAGGATTTGCACTGACCCGTAGTAGACGTCGAGACCTTCGCAACGCAATAGCGTTTTATTAGGTGTTATCAGACCCTCATTACGAGTGGTTATATCCATGACGGTCACTTACGGCCTCCCTCGACCATGCGTTCTAACTCTGCGAGACGTTTGCGCATGCTCTCTGCTTCAACACGCAAGAGATCTATGTCTGTTGTGTCATTCGAGTTAGACAGATCTATGACCTGAACCGGTCCAGTTTCCATTGTTGGGTTCGAAGTACTTCCAACTTGGTCGCCTAATAGAGTTGAGCGGAAATCGCCGCCTGAAAGTAGCTCTTCGAGCTTGGGACGATTGGCTTCTTCATCTGCCTCTTCTTCAACTCGAATGTCAGCGATCAAACTGGGTACAACCAGATTGTGACGATCAGCGACCATTCGAAGGTATCTGTCTCTAATGCGTAACGAAATCTGACCAAGTCCGCCGGGGAAGACGAGCAACAATAAGAGCACGCCTGTTCCGGTGACTACCAGTTGCAAACCACCAGATAGGAAAAATTGTGCGCTCCTAAGTGCGAAGGCACCAACAAGTGCACCTGACACAGAGGTCAATCCACCTATTACAACCATGCTGAAAGCTTCGAAACTCTGACTCGCACCAAAGGCTCCTGACGCAATACCCTGAAGTGAGATTGCACTCAAGCCACCCGCCAGTCCTGCAATTGCCCCACTGGTTCCAAAGGCCATCAACTTGACCCGGGTGGTATGCACGCCACGAGCCTGGGCGGCTCTCTCATTGTCTCTAACCGCCACGAGCACACGACCTGGACGACCAGAACGCAGCCCACGAGCCAACCCGACACACATCACAGTGATTGCCAAGGTGAAGTAGTAGAGCGTGTTCTCATCGCTTAGATCAAAGCGAGTCAACAGAACCGGACGAGTTATATTCGACGGCAGTAAATCGGGGAAATAGGCCGTATTGAGAAAATAATTCGACATAGCGATAGCAAATGCAAGTGTTGTAACACCTAAGAACAATCCCTTGATACGTAATGCAGGCAAACCAACCAGCAGAGCAATCAACCCTCCAGCTACTGCCGCTGCAATCAATGCAATTATCAAGTCAAGGTTGCTGTCCATGACGTTTGCTGCTGCCACTGCGCCGACTCCGGCAATGGCAAATTGGCCCAAACTGAGCTGACCAGACCACCCGGTAAGCATTACCAAGGACAGTGCAACGATTGCATACGTAAGTGCAACAGTTCCCAAGAGATTGACCTGGCTTACCGACAACATGGCGGGTAGCGCAAGGGCAATGATCCCGGCGACTGCCAATACCCCGCGCTTTGCCCATACGACTTCTGGAAGATGTCGAAGCTGTACGGGAACAGGAGGCGTCTCTTGTGCACCCACCCAGCTCGATACTGAGGCGTCATCTGCTCGAGACAGCTTGTCACGCTGAGCCAAGAGGGCAGCCAAAATAATTACCAAGAATACGACATCCGTAAGACTGGCACGGCTTGTACTCCAGAAGACCGCTTGTTGCAATATTCCAACCCCGATGCCGGCGATAAAGGCTTTGGGAAGATTTTCCATTTTGGCCAACACGGCTGCCGCAAGAGCCGGCAACATGAGAGATGCGCCGCCCAAAACAGTTGGGGGAAGGGGTTGGATTGGAGCAGTCAACATGATGGCAAGAGCTGACATGGTTGCAGCAATGGCCCATACGATTGTTGAAAGACGCTTAACCGGAACACCCAACAACATGGCACGTTCCGCATTCTCAGATGCCGCCCTAATGCCGGTTCCAGCAGAGGTTCCACGCAAGAACCACGCAAGTGCAGCCACGACCAACGGAACCGTGATCAGAACCAAGATGTGTGGACCCTGAAAGAGATAAGGCCTGAGATTGAACTCTCCAGGAAAGGGGGTATCGAATGAATTGGTTACAAGTGGCATTCCAAAGAGAGATGGAAGGACCGCCTCAATACCACCCAGAATTTGGGCGAGACCGATAGTGGCCAAGGTAAGAATCAGACGAGGAGCCCAGAAAAACCTTCGGATAATCAACACGTCGATTGCAGCACCGACAATTGCTGCCATAACCAGGCCAAGGAACAGACTCAAGAAATAGTTCCATTCCCATGATATGAAGAGCAAGATCGACAACACTCCTGCCGCTGAACCAAGTGAGGCTTGGGCGAAATTGACGATACGCGTAGCGCGGTAGATAAGCACTATGCCCATCGCTGTCATTCCGGTCAAGGAGCCAAGGACGGCCCCCATCAGAACAACGCCAGGTGGCATGCCATTGGGAACTATTGCGTTCAGTATTGGCCAACCGATCACAAACCCGGCAATGACAGCGAGGGGAAAGCGAGCCTGTTCGGGCACAACTTCCTTAGCCCGGTCAAGGGCTGAGGCCCGTGTACTGATAAGGGTGTCGTCAGACATGATTTTCTCTTCTCACGGCTCGATGGGGAGGGTGACTTCACCCTTTGGCCAATTGGTGTTGTAGCGGCCTTCAAGGCTTTGAACGTAATGACCCGGTTCATTGTTGAATGGGCTGAGCGCCTTCGGGTCCCAATAGATTTCCCTGGCGTCATCGGTAGCGGTTAAATCATCAGGACCAAAGCTCCAGACACCGGTTTCTCCAGAAGTAGGTGGATAGTTGAACAAACCTTGACGGAATGTTTCAGGAGTCAGGTTCGGACCGGCCATATGAATACCGATGAATGCAAGCAGAATTGGGTAGTAGAGGATCGAGTTTGTGAAAGCGGGCTCGTCGTCTCTTATTGCCTTATAGACCCGATACGCCTCTGACTTGGGCCCATTTGAAATATCGTTCAAGAAACTAAGACCGGCTGCGTGGCGCCATTGTTCTTGGTCGTAAATTTGGCCCAGTAAATCAACGTCGGTAAGAGCTGTACCGACAACCGCCCATTCTGGGCGATAGTTCTGCTGCGTTGCCTGAGTGGCCAAGAACAGCGGCAAGATCGGGTCACAGGCACAGACCAAAGTGGTGATGCCCTTGTCTTTCATCTGGGCAGCCATTCCAACTGCGTCAGAAGATAGTCGGGTGAAGTCAAGCTTGTAGTTGATACGGTGTGTGATTTTGGTGCCTTGAGCTTCGAACATCTCGACACCCTTATTGGCACATTCTTGGTACCACGGCTCTTCTGGAACGATCAGACCAATCGTGCGGTCTTTGCTGCGCAATGCAGGGTCTCCTGCGTAGCGAGCGGGGTAACCAATGAGTCGCTTGACCCCATAGTCAACGATCGCTTCCAGCAGGCGAGAGCAGTCAACAAAGACTCCATAGGCATAGGGAGCTCGATCTGCATACCACTTACGTGACATATGGATTGGTGGAATGGCAATCACCTTCTGGCGCACAAGAGCGTCTGCATATGGTGCTGTCAACACGCTCAGGTCGGCAAAGGCCTTGATTTCTTGACCAACCCTGACTGCATCAGCATTGGCAGTTTCGACACCACCACCGAAGAACTCGGCAAGTTGATCGCCTTGGCCCTTATAGAAAACCGGCTCGACCTTGCGTCCATATGTCTCGAACTTCTTGTTGAAGTAATCGAAATACGCAATCGTCGTACGGCGAATGTCTTCATTGGTGTCTTTGATATTGGCCTTCTCAGCGACCTGGCCGGCTACTGCATAAAGGCTGGGAAGATTTCCCTCTCGGATGGCAACCTTGATGGTGTCACCAGATACCCCAGGGCTAGTTGCTCCCCCGTTCTCACCGGAGAACTTGATACAAGGTGGCGAATAAGGTTCTTTTGTTTGGCGTGTGCCGCCTTCACAGTCAGCTGCGACCGTGGCTATGCCTCCCGGAACAGCCCCCGGGGGCTGAGCTGAGCCTGAGCCCGAGGCAGAGCCAGACTTACCTTGACCACCTGGCGTGGTTCCTGATCCGCCTGCCGGGGTTGTCGTAACAGGAGCAGAAGGATCAATTGAAGTGGAGACATCGGCAGGTCCGGGCTGAGCTGTGGTGTCAGTCTCTTCGGTACTATTAGCTTGTACAGCCCTTTCTGTAGGTCCCTTGCTGGGAACAAGAAGTACAAGTAGTGCGAGCGTAATGACAATGACTATTAGGGGGGCATAACCGCGCAGCAAGAGACTGCCCATGGCATCCTCGCCCATGCGTTCACGAATTTTCATTACTTACGTTCTCCCTTTGCGATGACGGTTTGTATACGACGGCGATCAACGGCCCAAAGGACGGCGAGCGCCACAGCAGCGAGCAATATGAGGAGCAATCCTGGGAACTTCTCAGATGCAACAACTTTTTCGGTAGAACCAAGCGATATAGAAGAGTCGCCGTTGGGGGGCGTGTATGTCGTAGTTGATGTAACTGGAATAGTGGTAGGCGTAGTTACAACAGGAACAGTGGTTACCGATGCAGGTCGGCGTGGGGCTACGGTCGACTGCGATGATGTCTGTGGCGGCGTGGGGGTGGTAGTTGGAGGTGGTGAAGAAGTTCCCTGCGAAGTTGGGCCTCCCGGAGTTCCGTAGTTAAACGTCTCAATCGGTTTTGGCGCAATGGATCCACCAACTCCGCCAAGTTCAAGCGATATGCCACCTTGGCCGGTAAGTGCGCCGATCACGATGTTGAGAACAGTAAAGACAAGACCAAGTTCAGGAATCTTGGCTGCTTGATCCTCGGACCAATCGAAATATGTATCGGAAATTGTAGAAAGGAAAATCTTGCCGATTGTGTCAGCGAGCAGCTTCGAGTTCTTCAGCTCGAAACGCAACGATGAGAGAGTTCCCGGCTTGTCGGCATTTTCTGTTGGCGCACGCAACGTGATTCCCGCATTAACTTCCGCAAGCATCTCGTTAATGCGAGCAATGCCGGCATTCATATAACCAGGCTTGCTCATGTCGTACTGCATTGGGCCTATCTGGCCAGACTCAACAACGAAAGAACTCACGGGAGCCTGGCCGAGCTTCTGGCTGAAATCCCAATGCAGATTCCTAAGAGCTGTAGGAACTCCTGCAATCTTGAACTCAAGCAGATTCAGGTGGCTGGTTGACTTGACTTCCTTGGGATCGGCGTAAGTGCTCGATTCCATTCCTTCTACGCTGATTTGAACGATGCCAAGGTCGAGACCAAAGCGACCGACGGTGGTCTTTGACGTGCTAGGCCCATTTTCTGGAGCCGAGACGGTTTCTGTGGCATCGCGAAATTGCAGTGGGCCACGAACCATTTCGGGAACACTTCTGGTTTTCAGTGCCCCGGCATTGGTGCGTGAATCAGATGTTGAAGCCGCCAAAGCCCCAAGTGCCGGGCCAAGAAAGTCGAGAGTGAGGCCATACTTGTCAAGGGTTGGGGTGTTGACGAGTGCGAGGCCAACTAGGGAACCGAGTAGGCCCAGATCTAGAGCACCTGATGCAGCACTTGCAGTCTTGCCGTCTACCCGAGCTCCTGAAGTGCCGAACTTAATTGGCAGTGCAAAGTTGCCGGCAAAAATATTGATACCAAGAACCTGAGAATCAACTTGGGCTTTGACCCCGCCGCCAGACTGGATAGAACCTGAGGGCGGCGTTGACTGGGCCTCCACACTGCCGGAGGGCATAAGTACGGCCGCCAAAAGAGTTACGGCTGAAACAACGGCTCCAATACCCTTTGCCTTTGCCGACTTACTCCAGGCTTTGGTTCTCATGCTGTGCTCCATCTCAAACATTCCCCTGCCAGGAGAAATCCTTTGACGACTTGAGTTGTCGACTCCCTGCAACAGTTCTTACTTATTGTTGCAGGTGACATTCGACACGCTTTTGGCCTGTACCTGCAAGTCATGTACATAAAAAGGTCCTCTAAGTAGGATCTTTTGCTGTCATTTTCTCTGCAAAATCATCTGCACCTGCTTGTCCAACCGCTTCTGACTGCAGGCCGTCAAATAGAAAAGCGATGATCTCAGTGTCATTCATGATGTTCCAGTCAGGTGCCATCAACTTCGCGTAGCGCTCGAAATAGAGCATCTGTTTTGCGACCAAAACCATCTCGCGAGGCAGACGTACTTCGTAACGGGTGCCGATCTGAACAATGTCAACCAGAATCTCTCCATAGGAGATCTCAGAAAGCGGTGCCCCCATTATCGGCTCGAGCATCTCGGCAATATCTTTGGAAGATGCTTCTAGATCTTCTGGATTCAAAATGGCACCGAGTTCATAAATCGCTCTTGCCACCTCTTTGAAGTCTCCGTCGATCAGTAAAGCAGGCAGGCCATGACGAATGACTTCTTTGGTCTTGGTGTCCAAGCGCCCCATGATCCCGAAGTCGAGAAAGACCATTACTCCGTCCTCATCGATCATGAGATTGCCGGCATGCACGTCTCCATGGAAGTAGCCATGTTCAAGTGCTGCTTCCATCCAAGCACGAACGCCCTTCTTCAAGGTCCCGGCCAAATCCCATCCCTTGGTGTTCAGTTCAAAGAGATCATCGATCTTGTAGCCATAGATACGTTCCATTGTCAGAACTCGCCGAGTCGTCCAAGGCCAACGAACTGATGGGGTGCGTATCTCGTCGTTCTTTCCAAATGCACGTAGATTGATCTCGAAAGCCTCCATGGCCCGGGCTTCGCTCACAAAGTTAAGTTCTTCACTCAAAGTTGCAGCGAAGTCCTCGACCACTGCTATTGGGTTTGCCATACGACCTTTAGAGGTGCGTTCAAGGAGCTTCGCTATGCGCATAAGGATGCGCAGGTCACCCTCAACCCTCTCCTTGATGCCAGGTCGTTGGATCTTGACCACGACCTCTTCCCCATCATGAAGCTGGGCAGTATGAACTTGGGCGATCGATGCAGAGGCAAGAGGGACCCGATCAAAACGGGCAAATATCACGTCTGGATCGCCCCCCAGTTCTTCGATTATTACCTGTCTGACATCGTCATAATCGAATGGTGGAACCTCGTCGAGAAGACTTCTGAACTCATCGGACAACACGGCAGGAAATAGTCCAGGGCTTGATGCAACGAGTTGTGCCAGCTTCACGTAAGTAGGCCCAAGTGATGCGAAAGCATGTTTCGCCTCGCTGGAAGCTATCTGAGCACGCTTGCCTTTTTTCCTTACATGAGGGAGGAATCGCAGACCATGATGGGTAAGCACGCCGGCAGTCGTAACAGCCCTTCCCACCTCGCGTAAACCAAAGCCACGTATTGCCTCATTGGTCATACCTCTTGCGCGAACCATTTCCCCCCCTTGACAAATGACGCTTTACTTATAAGTGACATAGTTACACAGCTGTATAAGTGTGACACTCATCTAGATAGCGGAGCCAAGTCAAGTGGAGCCAGAAACTAGCGCACCGGTTCTTCCATTGTTATTAAAAGGCCTGCCCCCGCCTCCAGGCCCAGAGTTGGATATCTACATCGATGCCGGTGCGCGGTGTTTTTCTCGTCATGGGATATCAAGAACCACGATGCCCGATATTGCACGCGAAATAGGGGTTTCACGCACGACTGTATATAGACAGGTCGGGAGTATCGACAAGTTGTCATGGTTATTGGCAGCGCGAGAAGCCCATCGATTGATTGCCACGCTTCCTGAAATATCAAGGGAACTGGACGGCCCCCATACGCTGGTCAAGATGATGGCGTCGATCATCCAACAAGTACAAGAACACCCAGTGGTCTCGAAGGTTCTAGTTGACGAACCTGATGTAGTCGGACCTCTACTCACAAACGACTTAGGTCGCATCATCGCAGGGGCAACTGCTATTACGACCCCATTGATCTCTGCAGCCATGCACACTGGGATGATCGCAAATCGCGATCCGAAAACCATTGCGAACTGGCTTGTGAGAATGGCGATTTCTCTGACCATAAATCCACCAAAGGAAGACCTCGAAACATTCTTGTCCGAGATCTTGATACCAGCACTGAGCCCTACTCATTCTGACAGATTCCAACCCACCAAGGCATGAGCAGATGGCACTTGATTTAGCTAAAGGAACACGACAATTTGCGCAAGCAACTATCGATCTGCGCAATGTCGCCCCAACTGACGTAGCACGCCTGATCGAAATCATCTTGACGTTTGGTCGCCATGGCGTCCTAACAGTCGCAAGACGCGGGCCCTATCTGGTCATGCAGCCACGAGAGAGAGCTCCTCGGGCAATGGCAGTCGCTATGCGTCATAGCTTTGCTCACCTAGGCCCTACATTCGTCAAGCTGGGTCAACTGGTGGCTTCAAGCCCAGGTCTGTTTCCCGACGTTTTCTCTCAAGAGTTTCGACATCTGCTCGACCGTGTCCCAGCGGAACCCACGCCGAAGGTAAGAGCACTAATCCGTCGCGAGCTGGGCAAGCCCATAGAAGAATTGTTTGCATCATTCAATGGCGAACCCATTGCTGCTGCATCTATCGCTCAGGTGCATGAGGCATGGCTCCATGATGGAACCCATGTGGCAGTCAAGGTGCGCCGTCCTAACCTCTCCGGACGTATAAATCGCGATCTCAGATTGATGCGTTATCTCGCCGGGGTAATCGAACGATCTGGAACCACTGGCGAGTTGGCGAATCCCGTCGCGATCATTGAAGACTTCGGAATTGCCCTGCGTTCTGAGCTTGACTTTCATAACGAAGCGGCGGCTGCAATTGAGTTTGAGGCCAACCTGCGGTCATTCGGCGACAACGATCGCATCGTTGTCCCACTACCAATCGAGGGACTGGTCGCAAAGCGCGTCATGGTGATGAACTTCGTTGAGGGTGTTTCAGTCGACGACGCACAGCGACTCGTGGCCGATGATCATAACCTCGAGGAACTTTTGAAAATTGGAGTTAGGTCATGGATGGAAGCCGCTCTTGTCCATGGGCTATTCCATGGCGACGTGCATGCCGGCAATCTTTTCGTAACTCCCGATAGCAAGGTCGTTTTCCTCGATTTTGGCATCATGGGCCGCCTTGACGATGGTCCTCGCAATGCACTTCGCACGGCACTTCCTGCGGTTCTGGTTGACCGTAACTACACCAAAGCAGTGGAAGCCATGTTCTCACTTGGGGCAACAACCAGACCCGTTGATATTGCCGCGGCCGCTGAAGACGTTCGTGAACTTGTTGAGCCCTTGTTGGAAATGCCTCTAGGCCAAATCAGCTATGGAGAAATCTTCAGCCAAGTTCTGAAAGTGGCTACACGTCACCGAGTAAGACTGCCTCGCGAAATGGTGTTAGTGGTCAAACAGCTGCTTTACTTCGAACGCTACAGCAAAGAGCTCGCCCCCGATTACCATCTACTAGGCGATCGAAGCATTCTTCAATATCTACTTGCAGGAACAGATTCAGCAACTAATGAGGGA
Organism: uncultured Acidimicrobiaceae bacterium; assembly: GCA_964349215.1. Classification (GTDB taxonomy): domain Bacteria; phylum Actinomycetota; class Acidimicrobiia; order Acidimicrobiales; family CADCSY01; genus JACOTK01. Next base: position 10,691 of record CAYGGL010000011.1, read on the forward strand.
AAATCAATTCAGGACTCTCAGGGGGAACAATGAATATATTTGGGGCAAACCTAGATGAGATGCTCTCTTTGCCAACTCAGGTCACAGCCCCTCTTCGGGCACTAAGCAAGGCGTTGACGAGCCCAAGTCTCGCTCGCAGCCATCCGCTTTCGCGCGATCTTCGCACCTTTCTTGCCAACGGCTACGAGATAATCAGTTTTACTCTTACTCCAGAACCACCAGAGGTTGATATAACACTTCGCAAGGGTGACGACGAGAGACGGTTGAATTCCGACGATCTGGTTTTTGTTTCTTATGCAGCAACCGCAGTGCCACGTGAGCAAGCAAGGGCGAATCTTAAGAACGAAGAAAACGGGGGCAACTCATGAGCGACCATATAGATGACTCTTCTCTAGGCGATCGAGCCAAACGCTCTGATTGGGTGGCTGCCAGTCCTGGTCTTGATGATGCAATCAACTCGCTTGCTCATGACCTGGCCGTTGAACGTTCAAGTTTCGTAAATCATGCTCTTCGCCTTGCACGGCCTGGACCAGTTCCGCCGTTGCGTTTCGCCCGCCATGTAGGGGCGTTGAACATTGCTCGTCTGCGATGGGCTGTACGCACGTTGCCCAACGACATATCAGAACAAAGATGGAATGACCCCGGCACATGGCTGAAAGACAGCGCTGCTGAGTGGATGCGCGATCAGCTGGCGATGCTGGGTCCATCGGCAGTTGAGATAGCTCGAATAATCGCGCAAAGCGAAGGCATGGCCCCTGGAGTTGTCGTCGAAGAAATCAAGCGGCGACCAATCACGATCGACCCAATGAACGCTCTGGTTGTACGTGAAATAGTTCAGCGTGCTTTTGGAGACCAAGTTCGAAGAATAGATCCGCTGCCGATTACATATACCGCAATTACTCAACTCCATGGAGCAGAACTTGCCGATGGCAAGCGGGTCATGGTCAGAGTGCGACGTCCTGGAGTAGATCGCGACTTGCATGCCGACGCTCGTGTCAGCGCAACGATGGTCTACCCACTCGAACAATTGATTCCCGCCCTTCGAGAACCTCACCCATTGGGCTTTGTTGAGATGGCCACCCGTCAGTTACTCGAAGAGTCAGACTTGCGTAACGAAGCTCTCAATACCGCTGAACTCGGCATCATCATTGAAGAACTTGGCCTCTCAGGTGTAGAAGTTGCCCGCCCTATTCCCGGCATGGCAACCAGACGTGCTGCCGTCTTCGAGCGTCTTGACGGGCGTCCGTTTGCGCAGGCACATCAGTCGTTGGACGTTGACAAAACAGTGGCTTCCTTAGTTGGAGTCACTATTGATGCCGCCCTTGAGTGTGGAGGGTTCCATATCGACATGGCACCCGAACATTTGATGGTTCTAGATAATGGAAACTTGGGAATTGTCGGTTGTGGCTCAATGGGTCACTTCGACCTACAGACTCGTCGCGCTGCACTTCTTTATCTGACCTCGGTCCTATCGGGTGATTTTGAAAACCAAGTCGAGTCAATGCGTCTTGCGGGAGCAGTTCCAGAGGGAACCGATATCGAGGCTCTTGTACACGATCTCTCGACTACTGAGGCTCTTCAGCCGGCCACAATGATGATGGGCGGAGAAGAGTCAATGGTTGGTGGACTGAAAGAAGCAATGCTTGTTCTTTTACGGCACAAGATACGTCCGCCCCTAGAAGAGGTCTTGTTCGTTCGCAACGTATTTATGTTGAGAAATCTGTTTGCCTCGCTATCTCCCGACGTGTCAATGATGATGGCTTTGATGCCACTTTTGCAGAAGCTTCCCGAGCTCAATGCACGCCTTAATCCAAGGAATGAGGATCTTCCATCATGATTTCTTTCCTCAACAAGATTGCAAGCCGGTTAGTGAAAGTTCCGGTTCAGATTCAGTTAGATCTGAATCTAGGGCTCTTTATAGGAAGACTCTCAAAGGCTCAGATAACAATGAGTGGGGTAAGAGTAAATGGGCTGCTTCTTAAGGAAGTGAAAATAGAAATAGATAAGGCTTCTCTTGTGCCAAGTTGGCCTCTGCGACTTAAGGTAAAACGCCTTGAGGCTCACGTTCATCTTGATCAAAGCTCCTTGGATGCATGGTCTAAAAGCGCCGGCCTGCCCGTGAGATTGCGTCTACGTCCGGGCCGGGTCGTAGCTCGCACTGGTATAGCGGGTTTACGCTTGAGCGAAGCCGATATGGATGTGAAGCTCGAAGACCGGGTCCTTCGACTCGTTCCCCGACGCATCAATGTCTTGGGGATGGAAGCCTCCGGGGGGCGCCTTGGACGTATAGCACTGCCTCTGCCGAAGCTTCCGCGAGACGCTCGATTGGAATCACTAGAGCCTCAAGACTCAGCACTACGTGCTCGTATAGCTGTTGATAACCTTGACGAGGAAGTAACTAAAGAGCGCCTGAAGGAAATCAAAAAGATGGCATCGCGAGTAATGACCAGTGCTCCAGATCGAAAAGGTGGAGCAGGTGACGGGCCTGAGTACGAGCAAGACGAAATTGACTATGATGCCAAAGAAATTCCTGCTCGGCCTATTAAGACTCGTCCTATCAACTCTCGTCCTGGGTCTCGCCCTAGCCCTCTAACCAACAACATCATTGAAGCCACGGTTTTAGATGTATCCAACTATTTGAGAGACATCGATAAAGACGGCCGAAAAAGCAAAGAATCGGAGTGAGCATTCATCCAAATGATGATCGCCACGCGAAAACGGCGGGGCTAGGCGACATCGTTGCCTACTACGACCAAACCTGGTTTGACTATCGGGCCCTATGGCTCAATACCGATAACAGAGCAATTCATTTCGGTTACTGGGACGACGGGGCAAAAAACCACGGGGAATCACTGGTGGCAATGAACCAACTTATGGCCAAGGCCGCTGGTGTGGTTGATGGAAACCGAGTTTTAGATGCCGGATGTGGCGTAGGTGGCACTTCCATGTGGCTTGCAGAAACGCTAGGTGCAGAGGTAGTTGGAATCACTCCAGTTGCCAGCCAGGTCGAACGAGCCAACCGTTATTCGCAAGAACGTAACCTTGAACAACACGCCACCTTTCGCCAAGACGACTATCACTCCACCAGTTTCGATGATGAAAGCTTTGACGTTGCATGGGCACAAGAAAGTCTTTGCCATTCGCATGACAAGGCAGTCTTTGCAAAGGAAATGGCACGAGTCTTACGTCCAGGAGGCCGTCTTGTAATTGCAGAGTATCTTCGTTTTTCTCGCCCCCTTTCCCCCGACAACGAACAACTGATACACAGCTGGTTAAGCGGATGGGCAATTCCTGACATCGAAACAAAAGATGAGCTTGTAGCCAAACTCGAGGCAGCCGGCTTTATTGATGTTCAGGTTCGCGATCTAACCCACGGGGTCACGCCCTCACTTCGCAGGCTCTATCGAGTCACCAGAGTGCTGTATCCAATTGCATGGGTTCTCAAGTTGGCCCGCATAAGAACCGCCGTTCAGCACGGCAACGTAATAGGAGCACGCGACCAGTGGCGTGGCCTAAAACGTAAAATTTGGTTTTATGGACTGATAACCGCCGCAAAACCCCAGGACCGATAGGGCAAAAGCCCTATGAGTAGGACGGAGCGGCGGCGGCCCGAGTTGGGGCTGCTTGTTCAATCACTGGGTCTGGGGTAGCAAGGTCATGGAAATTCGTGATGATCTCATTGCGGCGAGAGTGACCCTGAAGTAGTTCTTCCATGCGCCCGACGAACATGTCACGGTTGGCGGTGCGCTTGCCTCCAAGGCCAAACATTTGCAGCAGTGAATAGTTCCAGCAATCGTCAATCACTTTGGTGCCAGGCGTTTTGACTCCACCCTCTCCAACAAAAGTGCGAGCACGCATCTCGGTAAGGGTGACCTCGAGGTAACCAACATGGGGGGCCTCATCTCGACGTATGTAATCGACCAATCGTGAGGCTTCAGCAGAGTTGGCACAATACCGATCATCACTCACAACTTCTTCGGCCCACTTGAATGTGTTGGCAGCCAGTAACTCGATAAGCAACAATCCAGTCATTCGCAAAATGATCGTCTCGATGCTCTCATCAATCGTTGACACGACACGCTCGCTGCCACCCATCGACTTTGCCATCGATTGCATAGCCTGGCCCGCCGCATCATCACCACTTCCGAAAGCCTTCATTATGAGTGCCAACGGATCGCCAACTTCGGGGTTCTCGAAGGCCAGATCTCGAACCCCGTACCACATCTGCTGGTGGCCACCTTCGAGTTCAAAGCCAGACTCATCACGAGCGTGAGCTTCATATAAACCCAGGCCAAGGTGTGCCGTTGCAGTCCCGTCAATTGACTCGTCGAAGTGCCGCTGAAGATTGTCCGTCTGAACAAAACGGATGATCGAACCAAAGCCCTCGACGGTCCCAATGTGGGTAAGCATCTGAACCAGTGGATCACGAACTCCTTCTGAGAGCAGGTACTTGGCCTGTTCGACATTGGGATAAAAATCAGCAAAGAAATCAGGAGGGCAAGAAATCAGTGGCATGCCTGTCTCAGCCTCGTGCTTGGCTCTCCAGGCATTAATGGCAGGCCAACGATTTAGTGTTCGAGGCGAAACATATTCCCCAGAAGCATCAAACCCTCCATGGAAAAGGGTGTCACCCAAAGCGGTAACTACAAGCGGCTCCTCATATTTGTGGCTAGCGAGCAGTTCTTCTGCGGTGAAATTAACCTGGTCGGACAAGTTGACCCCCCTTGAGTAAATCCAAATCGACCTTCATGGCCCATCGGCAATACCTAACGATTCCTCTGGTCTTTAAGGCTATGGCGAGATAGTTGTGCTAGTCAACTATCTCTGATTCGGTTATTGCCAATTGGATCCATGTTCAGAGGTAGAATTAGCCAGTGCCAAAACTGCGATGGGGAACCCAGGCGCCCGCCAACACAGAAACCGCCCGTGAGCGACTCATAGATGCAGCAGAGGCTTGCTTTGAACGCTTTGGAGTAATGAAAACCACCGTCGAAGATGTCGCCACAGAAGCAAAGGTTTCCAGGGCCACGGTTTATCGATATTTCGATGGACGAGATGAGTTGCTCTTGGGAGTACTCATGAGGGAAGGCAGACGATTCCTAGATCGCCTCTCGTCAATTTTTACTTCTGAACCAGACTTCGGAATCGCCCTGATCGAAGGGACAATTTTTACCATCGCCGCCATTCGAGAAGATGACAAACTGGCATTGTTGTTCACCCCAGATGCGGCCGGAACTACAAGCAGCGTGGCAGGAGCATCAGAGGCAGTGTTTAATCTGACGTCAGATTTCATGCGTCCCTTTATCGAGGCGGCAGCAGCCAAAGGCCAACTTCGCGAAGGTCTCTCAATAAACGAGGCAAGCGAGTGGATGCTACGTACGGTGCTCTCGTTTCTTACCGTTCAAGGACCGGTCGAACGAGATGAGAATGCGCTTCGTAAGTACCTGAATACCTACTTTTTGCCCGCACTGCTGACTAGTCAAATTTGAGATTGAAATTAGTCCATTTGGGCTATTGACTCTTGTGTTGAATTTCGTCAGTATGAAACTGCTAAAGCAAACGAGGGAATCCTCATCTCAACAAAGGGAGGTATTGGTTGAAAGCCACGAACCTATCCTTGGAGGAAACGCCACCTGACCACTTGGGAGCGGGGTAGCTGAAGTCAGCTACGTTCGGAACAGTCCCTCGTCCTCCTTGTGCCGCCACACATAGCCCGCTGCGAGCGGAGCCTTCGGCCACAAAAGTGAGACGCCCGCCTGTTCTGACCCCGCTCACCCCTAACCAAAGACCCTGCCCCGGGCTTCCGAGGCAGGGTCTTTGTGTTTACGAATTTAAAGAGGATTTGCCCAGTTGTGAGCTACATAAATCGTCTTGTAAGCTGGGGCAACCGCCTCGCAGGGCCAACGTCGTCTCGGGCAGGCAACCTAACTATCAGGCAAAGGGCAACTAGGCCACAAGCCAACCGCACTCAAGTCCCAAGGATGACGTGATGAACCAATACCCTGCTCCTCAGGGTCTCTATGACCCCAACTTCGAACACGATGCCTGTGGCGTCTCATTCGTCGTGGATATAAAAGGTCGACGCAGTCATGACATCGTTGCCAGGGGCATCGAGGCTCTTTGCAATATGGAACATCGCGGAGCGTCGGGCTCAGAAGTAAACACCGGTGATGGTGCCGGCATATTGATACAAGTACCCGATGCCTTTTTTCGTGAGGTCGTCAGTTGCGAACTGCCCCCAGCTGGAACCTACGCCACAGGAATAGCCTTTATTCCAACTGGATCGAACTCAACAACAATCGAAGTGGCAATCGAAAAGATTGTTTCCAGTGAGGGCCTTGCTGTTTTGGGTTGGCGTGAAGTACCCACCAACCCAACCATGTTGGGGGCCACCGCCCTTTCGGCAATGCCTGAGTTCAGACAGATCTTCATCGCCGAAAAAAACTCTGGATCAGGCGATCTGCTCTCGGGTCTTGATCTCGAGCGTCGGGCCTTCATCACCAGAAAGCGCATAGAGCACGAAGTCGAAGGTATTTATTTCCCGAGTCTCTCCAATCGGACATTTGTCTACAAGGGAATGTTGACGGTTCCTCAGCTAGCTGATTTTTTTCCCGACCTCCTCGATGAGCGAGTCACCAGTGCTCTAGCTCTCATCCACTCACGCTTTTCTACGAATACTTTTCCTTCGTGGCCCCTTGCACATCCGTACCGCTATATCGCACACAACGGCGAAATCAACACCGTTCAGGGCAATCGCAACTGGATGCGTGCACGAGAGGCTTTGGTAGAAAGCAAATTCTTACCAGGTGACCTAGATCGTATCTTTCCAATATGCACGCCTGGGGCAAGTGACTCGGCCAGCTTTGATGAGGTACTTGAACTCATTCATCTAGGCGGAAGATCTCTCCCTCATGCCGTACTCATGATGATTCCCGAGGCTTGGGAAAATCATGAGTCAATGAGCCCGGAGCGACGGGCTTTTTATCAATACCACGCTTCTCTAATCGAGCCATGGGACGGTCCAGCTTCGGTTGCATTCACGGACGGAACAGTCATCGGGGCTGTACTCGATCGCAATGGGCTTCGCCCGTCGCGCTTTTGGGTTACCGATGACGATCTAGTAATTATGGCCTCAGAGGTTGGCGTACTCGATGTCGATCCGGCCCGGGTCGTGCGCAAGGGTCGCCTTCAACCAGGACGCATGTTCCTCGTTGACACTGCACAGGGCCGTATCATCGATGACGACGAGATCAAGACTGCATTGGCCTCTGAACGCCCATATCAGCAGTGGATAGACGCAGGGGTAGTAGACCTTGACGATCTTCCGGCTCGCCACATGCTCACGCCACAACATGCATCGGTCGTTACTCACCAGCGTCTTTTCGGATATACGACAGAAGAGTTACGTATCTTGTTGGCCCCAATGGCCAAAACGGGCGTTGAGGCGTTGGGTTCCATGGGGACAGATACACCTATTGCTGTTCTTTCAAATCGCTCTCGGTTGTTGTTCGACTATTTCAATCAACTTTTTGCCCAAGTTACCAACCCTCCGCTAGATGCTATTCGCGAAGAACTTGTCACCTCATTAGGGGCCAATCTTGGCCCCGAGGGAAACCTTTTGAGCACTGAAGAAAGCACGTGTCGACAAATTGGGCTTTCTTTCCCAATCATCGACAACGACGACCTCGCCAAACTCATCTATATCAATGACGAAGGTGGGCTGGCTGACTTCCAAACTTTCGTGGTTGACGGCCTCTACCAAGTGGCCGGGGGCGGCAAAGCCATGCGAAGTGCAATTGAAGATATTCGCTCAAAGGTCAGTGAAGCGATAACTAACGGAGCCACGCTTATCGTGCTGTCTGATCGATATGCGAGCAAAGAACTGGCACCGATTCCGTCGCTGTTGTTGACATCCGCGGTCCATCATCACTTGATCCGAGAAAAGACGAGGACAAGAGTTGGGCTTATTGTCGAGACAGGCGATGCACGCGAGGTTCATCACATGGCTCTTCTCATTGGCTATGGAGCTGCTGCTGTTAATCCATACCTGGCATTTGAGACGATTGATGACCTCATCAGCGAAGGCATTATCGAGGGAGTTACGCATCGCAAGGCGCGCAAGAACTACATAAAGGCCTGCGGCAAGGGCGTGCTCAAGGTGATGTCAAAGATGGGCATCTCAACCATCCCCTCTTACACGGGTGCTCAGGTCTTCGAATCCGTTGGGTTATCCAAAGACATCGTCGAAGAATATTTCACTGGCACGGTAAGTCGTCTCGGAGGAATCGGACTAAACGTTATTGCCGAAGAAGTCGCCTCTCGCCACGCTTTGGCCTGGCCCGATCGACCTAGTGAATTGGCTCATCGTGACTTGGAAGTTGGCGGCGAATATCAGTGGCGCCGAGAAGGCGAGTACCACCTCTTCAACCCGGAAACTGTCTTTCGTCTTCAACATGCCACCCGCACCAAGCGTTATGAGGTATTCAAGGAATACACCTCGATGGTTGATGACCAATCTGCAAACTTGGCGACGCTTCGAGGTCTATTCCGATTCAAGAGCGGAGAACGAGCCGCTATATCAATTGACGAAGTCGAGCCTGCATCAGAAATAGTGAAGCGCTTCTCGACTGGTGCAATGTCATATGGATCGATCTCGGCAGAGGCACATGAAACCCTTGCCATTGCGATGAATCGTCTTGGTGGAAAGTCGAATACGGGTGAAGGAGGTGAAGATTCAGATCGCTTCACTCCTGATGCCAATGGTGATTCACGTCGCAGCGCAATCAAACAAGTTGCCTCGGGGCGCTTTGGCGTAACCAGCGAGTACTTGGTCAATTCGGATGACATTCAGATCAAGATGGCCCAAGGTGCAAAACCAGGCGAAGGGGGGCAGCTCCCAGGTCACAAGGTCTACCCATGGATTGCTCGCACCCGACATTCCACCCCAGGCGTTGGACTCATCTCTCCTCCCCCACATCACGACATCTATTCGATTGAAGATCTCGCACAACTTATTCATGACCTGAAGAACGCAAACTCAAAAGCCCGAATACACGTGAAGCTGGTTTCTGAGGTCGGAGTAGGAACTGTCGCAGCAGGTGTTTCAAAAGCCCATGCCGATGTCGTATTGATCTCGGGCCACGATGGCGGAACCGGCGCTTCACCTCTGACTTCCCTGAAACATGCCGGCGCACCATGGGAACTTGGCTTGGCCGAAACACAACAGACCTTGTTGCTCAACGGATTGCGTGACCGCATAGTCGTACAGGTTGACGGGCAGCTGAAAACCGGCCGCGATGTGATGATCGCTGCTTTGCTCGGGGCCGAAGAGTTCGGCTTTGCGACTGCTCCCCTGGTGGTCTCAGGCTGCATCATGATGCGCGTTTGTCATCTCGACACTTGCCCTGTCGGAGTGGCAACTCAAAACCCAGAGCTTCGCAAGAAGTTCAGCGGAAAACCCGAGTTTGTAGTCACCTTCTTTGAATACATTGCCGAAGAAGTCCGTGAGCTACTCGCATCACTGGGTTTCCGTTCACTCGATGAAGCAATCGGCCATGTTGAGGTACTCGATACGCTCGATGCGATTGAGCACTGGAAGGCAAGCGGTCTCGACCTCACTCCAATTCTGTATCAACCAGAATTAGCCGCAGGTGCTTCGCTTTTCGCCACCACAACCCAATACCACGGCCTCGACAAGGCCCTCGATAACGAGCTGATCGAACGCTGCAAGCCGGCACTCGAAAGTGGTGAGCCCGTTGCTTTTGCCACCACGGTACGCAATGTAAATAGAACCGTAGGCACCATGTTGGGCTCTGAACTGACGCGTCGTTATGGCAGCAATGGTCTTGAGGACAACACAATCAGCATTGATTTCACCGGCTCAGCCGGACAGAGCTTTGGGGCATTTCTGCCACGAGGCATTACGTTGCGCCTGGCCGGTGATACCAATGACTATTTGGGCAAAGGCCTCTCAGGCGGACGGCTCATATTGGCACCCGATCCGAGTTCTCCATTTGTTGCCGAAGAAAATATCATCGCCGGAAACGTCATTCTCTACGGTGCTACCAGCGGTGAGGTCTTCATAAGAGGATTGGTCGGTGAGCGCTTTTGTGTCCGCAACTCTGGAGCAACAGCTGTTGTAGAAGGAGTAGGAGACCACGCATGTGAATACATGACAGGTGGGCGCGTTGTGATCCTTGGAGGCACCGGAAGAAACTTCGGCGCCGGCATGTCAGGGGGAATTGCTTACGTATTCAACCCGTCAGGAGATTTCGAACGACATCTCAATGGCGAAATGGTTGACCTTGACGACCTTGATGGTGATGATCGCTCTTGGTTGAAATCAACTATCGAACAACATCACATAGAGACAGGATCAAACGTCGCAATGCGTATTCTCGATACCTGGATTGATAGTGTCGAACACTTCGTGAAAGTCATGCCAAGGGACTTCAAGCGAGTATTGGCAGCAGCACAAGAAGCTGAGGAGCAAGGCGTGCCAGTAGAAGAGGCGATCATGGCGGCATCTCATGGGTGATCCTTCGGGCTTTATCAAATATGAAAGGGAGACCCCAAAGCGTCGCCCAGTGCCAGTGCGCTTGCGCGACTGGAAAGAGGTCTACGAGCCATTCGACCGTGACCGGCTCTCGATCCAAGCAAGTCGCTGTATGGACTGTGGCATTCCTTTCTGCCACAACGGTTGTCCGCTCGGAAACCTCATACCTGAGTGGAATGACCTCACCTACCGAAACGAATGGCAAGCGGCTATCGAGCGCCTGCATGCAACCAATAATTTTCCCGAATTCACCGGCCGTCTTTGCCCAGCCCCATGCGAGGCATCATGTGTTCTCGGCATCAATGAAGACCCTGTAACCATAAAACAGGTAGAGGTCTCAATCATCGACAAGGCCTTCGAACAAGGTTGGGTCCAACCTGTAATGCCCAGTCTGGTAACCGGTAAAAGAGTTGCAGTTGTGGGCTCTGGTCCATCAGGTCTTGCCGCTGCTCAACAGCTCACTCGTGCCGGCCATAAGGTGGTTGTTTTCGAAAGGGCCGATCGAATCGGCGGCTTGTTGCGATATGGAATTCCTGAATTCAAAATGGAAAAGCGCATTCTCGATAGACGACTTGACCAAATGCGCACCGAGGGAACCGAATTTCAGACAAGTGTCAATGTCGGTGTTGACATTGACATTGAAGAGCTACGCAGCAGTTTTGATGCAGTCGTTCTGGCAGTCGGTTCAACAATTCCCAGAGACCTTCCAATCCCCGGACGAGATCTCAAGGGCATAGAACAAGCCATGACATATCTACCTATGGCCAACCACGTTCAAGAGGGCGACAGGGCTGAACCAGAAATTACTGCTGGAGGAAAGCACGTAGTCATTATCGGTGGAGGCGATACCGGTGCCGATTGCCTGGGAACTGCTTTGAGGCAAGGAGCAAAAGAGGTGCACCAATTTGAGATCATGCCTCAGCCTCCCGATCTACGCTCAGAAACAACCCCTTGGCCGTTATGGCCCTTGATGATGCGCACATCGTCTGCCCACGAGGAAGGCGGAGTGCGAGTCTTTGCTGTCAACACAGAGTGCTTCGTAGGCGATGAGCAGGGCAAGGTTAAAGCTCTTCGTGCGCACAAAGTCGAACAGGTCATAACCGATGGGCGCATGAGCTTTGAAAAGATAGAAGGAAGCGATTTCGACTTACCTTGCGACTTGGCGCTATTGGCAATGGGATTCACTGGTCCTCAAACCGATGGCCTTCTTGAAAAGCTTGGCGTCGAATTGAACCCTCGTGGAAATGTTGTTCGCGATAGCAAATGGGCAACCAATATTGAAAATGTATTTGTATGTGGCGATGCGGGACGAGGTCAAAGCCTGATCGTTTGGGCAATCGCCGAAGGTCGCTCGGCTGCAGCAGCAGTCGATCGTCACCTTATGGGCCACACCGATCTACCCTCACCTGTTGACGCCTAAGCTCAGCCATCAATCTTGCGACAGCCAATAAGTGAGTTGATCCCTTCGGCGGCGTTGATGCCATAGGCGCAGATCGTCTGACCTGGTGATCCGCTTACGACGGTGTCAAAACCATGTTTGGCACCAAAATTCGGATAGGCGCCTGCCACATCTTCTCGAGGCGTAGCGGCATTAATGTAACCGACACCTTGTCCATCGACGTAGAAATGGACATCGATCGAAGAAGCGACGTTGGGATCAAGCGCCCATCCACCAACCCGCGCTCCCCCTGTTGTCGAAGTAGCAAAATCAAGATTGCCTATTGGTTCTGTGTTGACCACAACCCAACGACAGCCAATAAAAACGTTTTCACCGAAATTGAAATTGATTGCATAGGCACAAACTGTGTGGAACCCAGGACCAGCAGAGATAGCAGCCTCCAGGCCGTGTTTAGTTCCGGCGTTGAGTTTGGCCGCAGCAACATCTGGCCTCGATCCATCGGTTCGTGACACAGCAACAGGACGACCATCGAGATAAACATGCACATCAATTGGGGCAACCGTCTCGGGGTCAATCGCCCAACCTGAGAGCTGGAATCCTCCAGGAGCACTTGAGGTTGCATCGAGCGAACCAAACGGGTTCCATGGCATCAATCCGATCCGACACCCAAGAAGGCTGTTTGATCCAAAACCCCTATTGATCGCATAGATACATACTTCTCGCCATCCACCAACGGCCGGCACAACGACGTCGAATCCTCTTGTAGACGTTGTTCCAAAAGCTCTGGCAACGTCTTGGCGTTCAAAATCGCTAGTTGCGATCGCCACGTGTTTTCCATCGACGTAGGCGTGGATATTGATGGGGTCAGCCGTGTCAGGGTCAAGCGACCAACCGGCCACTCTCAAACCGCCAACTGCGTCTTGTATGAGATCGACGTTTCCAAATGGTGTTCCATCATCCATGCTTAAATCAGCCCCGGCCCCAAAGACCCTTTTAATTCGCAATGTACGTTGTCCGCCATTTTCATAGCCCACCTTGTTGGCTGCCCAGGCGTGAAAGCCGAGTTGCAAGATGCCAGATGTATCTATAAAAGGTGTCGGACCACCCGGGCCGGCAGCCTCACCTGAGGACGCCAACAAGGCCTTACTGCGAGGCTTGCTGCAGGGGCCTACGACTGACTGGCATACGGCATAGCCAATCGCATATTTAGTGGTGTTCCATTCAGAGGCGGAATAGAACAAGAGGTACTGACCTTGGTGCAAGACCATTGAAGGGTTTTCAACCAGCGGTCGCTCCCACGACTGATCGCGCTGCATAATCTCAGAAACTGGTCCTGTTAGCGATAAGCCATCGGGACTAAGGCGTTGAACCCAAATACGGGTTTCTTCGCCACCTGATAGTCCTTCGCTCTTCCATATCAACCACTGAGAGCCATCGACATCAGTAAATGGACTTGGATCAATCGAACCGTTCAGCGTGTACTGGCAGACCAATGGTTGAGAAGTTGAGTCTGTAAAAGGCCCCGTTGGTCCAGACGCTGTTGCAACCGATATGCACTGTTTTCCAGATGCGACATGAGGTGCCGTGTAATACATGCGCCACCCACTTGAGGTTTTAAACACCCCAGGAGCCCACAGGTCTCTGTTTGTTGACCAAGAAGCCACGTTACCCAGGGCATCGCCAACATGAGTCCAGGTACGAAGGTCGCTTGATGTGAGAACCGGAATCTTTTGAACCGGAATGCCAGGCGCTCCGGTAATCGTACCGTAGGCGTAATAGACATTTCCGTCACGAACAATATGTGGATCAGGAAAGTCTGTAGTCCAGACACGCTGCGACGAGCCGGCCGACGTGGCACCTATAGAAATCTGGAGGCCGGTAAGTAGCAACGCCAAACACAACGTCACCCAAATAAATACTCTACGACGGGAGCCTTTGCCATTAACGCTTTGAATCTGACCAAACAATTGCTTTCTTCCCCGCCATCTCTAGAAACTCGAACATGGTTCCATCGGCAAATTTAGCTTGCCATCAAGGGCTCACTTCATGTCTACTAGCGACCTCGCTGATCACCCCAAAGTTCAACTTGTAAGCGAGTGGTTAGGTTCCATCCTCTTTCGATCACCAAGTCTGACATCGATCGCAAGCGCATTTGAAGCTCGTCAGAAGTTGTGGCCTGAGGCATTATCCAAATTGGCCTCAAGCCAAATTGCTCTGAGACGGCATGCACTTCATCCAGTTCTGAATGGTCGTTGACTACGAATTTGAAAATTGACTTTCCGCTTTGAGAAAACGCAAGTAGTGCTTGGCCTACAAGGCGTTTATCTTCCACAACCCCGCTATTTGCCAACTTGGGCGAGACATTGAACTGATCAACCAGTTCAAGAAGTTCTGATGAAGGAACGATGGTGCCGTTCGTCTCGATCTCTATGACAAAACCACGCTCTTTGCATCGCTCGAGCAAAGAGGTCATGCGTCGCTGCTGGAGAAGTGGTTCGCCCCCGGTAATGACGACCCGTTCAATATCCATTTCATCAAGCTTTTCCAAAATGAAGGCTGTGCTCAGATCGCGGGTCTCCACCTTTGGGTCGAAGCGTTCCCAATCCCAGGTGTAGGGGGTGTCACACCACGTGCAGCTCAAATTGCATCGGCCCATTCTCACAAACCCACAACGGCGTCCTGCAGACGGTCCTTCGCCCTGGAAGGTCGGCCCAAAGATTTCTGCGATATTCAATTCGTCAGAATCTGACCCCAATACGTCATTCAAGGTCGATACTCAGCCCAAGTTCTAGGCGTCTCGCTGATACGAATTGCCACAATCCGGTCGGCCACATTTTGCGGAAGATGCGATACACACCAATCGTGTAACTCACGAGCAAGCGCCTCTGCAGAAGTCGGCCCACTCATCACATCATTTAGATGACGATGATCTAACTCTTTATCGATATGAATCTTCAAGTCATCAAAACTGCGATAGTCAACAACAAATCCGCTCTCGTCGAGTTCGAGAGATTGCGCAACTATCTCAACCTCATAGTTGTGCCCATGAAGGCGCGCGCAAGGATGGTCCTCGGCAAGGCCCTCAAGAACGTGTGACGCTGAAAATGCGAAACGCTTTGTAATGGTAAACATCAGGTGATCGTAAACATCAGATATATACCGTTGGATCAACTATGCCGGCCTCCGCGAAGGCCTCTCGTCTTTCGACGCATGTTCCACATGTGCCGCAGTGCAAATCTCCGCCCTTGTAACAAGACCAAGTCTGAGAAAAGTCAACACCCAACTCGGCTCCAAGGCGCACGATGTCCACCTTGGTTATGTTCATAAATGGAGCCTCAATTCTGAAATTTGGGTGAGCAAAACCCTCGTTGGCCAAACGTGTCTGATGATCAAATGCCTCGATAAACGCCGGTCTGCAATCAGGGTAAATCGGGTGATCGCCGCCATGCACTCCAATGGCCACGGCATCGGCTCCAATGGAGACGGCCAAGCCAGTAGCAACCGATAGCAGAATTGCATTTCGGTTGGACACAACCGTTGCCTTCATAGCTTCATCGCCGTAGTGCCCGTCGGGAACTTCAATCTTCAAATCGGTTAATGCAGAACCGCTCAGCACCTGAGCCAGAGAACTCATATCAACTAGATGATGGTCTGCCTTAAGGCGATCTGCAGCAAGGGTGGCAAAGGAAAGTTCTTTATGGTGACGTTGGCCGTAATTAAACGAGATCAGTGTAAGCCTTGCTCCAGTGCTCTCAAACAGATGGGCCAGTACGACGCTATCGAGTCCTCCTGAGACGACAGCTACTGCGTGTTCAGGAGCTCTGGTGAGCGATATCCTCGACTTGAAACTCATTCATTTTTCCAATTCAGCGGTTGCTTCAGTAACGATTCCCCCGCGGATGTGTTGTGTAATAACAACCTTGACCGAATGCGGACTCGCTGAACGCATCACCTCAGAAGCAATCTCGCCGGCAATCGCCTCTGCAAAAGCCGGACGATCTCGAAATGACCAAAGATAGAGCTTGAGTGATTTCGATTCGATACAACTCTCGTCAGGCACGTAGTCAATCTCCAAAGAGGAGATATCGGGCTGAGAAGTCACCGGACAGATCGAACATAATTCATCGGTTATAAATCTGACCCGAGAACAGTGATCGGGCTTTGCGAAACACTCAAGATGATCAATAGGACCACGAGTTTGATTACCCAAAACTGACAAATCTTCATTGGCTTTTGCCATGACTGCTCCTGTGACATCTAGATGAGCACGACCCATATCGTAGTTCGTGCGAACTCGCCCTAGTTGTCTGTCGCACTAGTCTCCAACCATGAACCGTTTGGCCAATGAGACAAGCCCTTACCTTCGACAACATCGAGATAACCCTGTTGATTGGTACCCCTGGGGTGAAGAGGCTTTCGAACAAGCCAGGATAGCCAACAAGCCGATCTTGTTATCAGTGGGTTACTCAGCTTGTCACTGGTGCCACGTTATGGCACATGAGTCATTTGAAGATCCTTCGGTTGCCGGCGTTATGAATGATCTATTTATCAACGTCAAGGTTGACCGTGAGGAGCGTCCCGATATCGACGCCATCTATATGGAGGCAGTTCAGACCCTCACGGGCCACGGCGGTTGGCCTATGACAGTTTTTCTCGCCCCAGATGGCCGGCCCTTTTTCGGGGGGACATATTTTCCTCCCCACGCGAGAGGCGGACTTCCTAGTTTCCTCGATCTGTGTAAGGCCGTTAGCGAGACGTGGCATGAACGACCTGACGATCTAATGGACCAGGCGGACAAACTGACTGAGAACTTGAATCGGACAGCCCATCTCACTCCTGGAGACACGATGCCAGACGCCGGAGTGCTGGATAACGCAGTGCGTTCATTGCAGTCTCAATATGACCCAGAATGGGGAGGCTTTGGGAAGTCTCCAAAATTTCCACAAGCCATGAGCCACGAGCTGTTGCTCAATCTCTATCGCAGTGGCCGTTCAAACAGTGCCGAGGTGCTGGAAATGGTCACAAACTCACTCGACGCAATGGCTTCTGGGGGAATGTACGACCATCTTGGTGGCGGCTTTGCCCGCTATTCGGTAGATGCCTTTTGGATGGTGCCGCATTTTGAAAAAATGCTCTACGACCAAGCCCTGCTTGCGCGGGCATACCTACACGCATGGCAGATCACCAAACGACCTCACTACCTCCAGGTCTTAGAGGAAACCATCGAATATGTTTTGCGTGACCTGGCCGACCCAGGTGGTGGAATCTATTCAGCTGAAGATGCAGATTCACAAGGAGAAGAGGGGCTTTTCTATATCTGGAGACCTGAAGAAATTCGAGAAGCTTGTGGTCAAGACATCGAAGCAGCTGAGGCTGCCATTGCATGGTATGGCGTAACAGAATCAGGCAACTTCGAGGGATCGAACATTTTGCATCGGCCGATACGTGGCGACCTTATACGTCCAGAGCCTGTTGAACGGGCACGGAAGATCTTGTTTGACTCTCGAGTCAAGCGAGTACGACCCGGGCTCGACAATAAGGTTCTAACCGAATGGAACGGCTTGTTCTTGGCAACCTTGGCAGAGGCCGCTTCTGCTACCGGCAATGCTGATTGGAACTCGGCCGCCATTGGCCTCGGTCAGGCGCTGTTGAGCAATCTAAGATCACCAAGCGGCCGCTGGATGCGTTCATGGCAGCCAGAAGGCGGGGCCAGGGTCCT
Organism: uncultured Acidimicrobiaceae bacterium; assembly: GCA_964349215.1. Lineage (GTDB taxonomy): Bacteria > Actinomycetota > Acidimicrobiia > Acidimicrobiales > CADCSY01 > JACOTK01. The sequence continues at coordinate 28,364 of CAYGGL010000011.1, forward strand.
TGCCTATGCTCAAGACTATGCCGCTTTAATCGACGGATTCACTCGACTCAGCGAATGCAGCGGACAAGATGCCTGGAGATCTGTTGCTGTATCTGTAGCCAATGATCTACTTGAGTTGTTCTGGGACAAATCCAATGGCGGTGTGTTCACATGCGGCGATGACGCCCCCGCATTGGTGGCACGCCAAAAAGATTTGTTCGATAATGCCTCACCAAGCGCAAACAGCAATGCGGCAATAGCTTTGGCCCGTCTCGGTGCACTCACTGGCGAATATCGCTACACCCAAGCAGCAGAGTCGATCATTACCTTGTTGAGCGGCCCGATCACTCAACATCCAACTGCATTCACACACCTATTGGGTGCCCTGTCCTTTCTTAAAGGACCATCATCAACCGTCGTCATACCCGGAGAGCGAGCTGACCTGGTCGATATTGTCAAAACCCACTACTTGCCCAACGTCGTGCTTGCCTGGGGCGAACCAGGTGAATCACTCATCTGGAAAGATCGCCAATCAGGTATGGCTTATGTCTGCGAAGGGATCACTTGTAAAGTCCCCGCAACTACTTCAGAAGAACTTAAATCTCAGTTAAATCTTTAGAACTTGTTAAATCTTAAGAACGCCACCGGTTTCGATGGATTACGTCATCATGAGAACGGCGTGGTCGAGAAGCTGAACGACCAGGCTCATCAGAACCTGGCACATCAGAACCGGGATATCCAAGCGCAATGGCCCCTAGGGCCCGGTAATTGGATGGGACATCAAATGCCTTGAGCACTGAAGCTTCGTTTTCGAATAGTCCGAAGAACAGCGCTCCGAGATCTTCATCAACAGCTCTCAAAAGCCCCGCCATAACACCCATGCCTCCGTCTACCCACCAATACGGAACATTCCACTTCGATAACTCGCCGAGGCCACTTGCTGCTTTGTCTGGCTCCCCATAACGAATGGCGTATGCATCGGGCGATACAACCGGTATCAATAACACGGGAGCATCAAACAGGCCCTGCCAACGGAAAGCCGAGCGCTTCTCGCTAGACGAGAAGGTCAAAGACCAAAACTGTTCAATCGATTCGAGGTTATCGAGAACCAATACTTCGAGGCCTTGGGTAAAGCCTGCGGAAGGGGCTTGAAATAACGAATTCAATATCTTGTTAAGAACTGCTGGTTCAATGGGCGAGGGATCAAATGCCCGCACCATACGACGGCGCTTAAGCACCTCTTCCAGCTGCAAAGCCTTTAGCCGGAGATCTTGGTTTTCTTTGCCAGATCTTCTGCCATTGCCCAACCACATGCAATCAACGAATCACCTCGTTGAGCATCTACATCGCTGAAGAAACTTAAGACTCCCTCGTCGATGGCCTCGGGTTTAAGGCTGTCATGGTCGATTCCACAACACGGCCCGCCGTCTCCCCGCGCAACGAACTCACGGTCGAGATAATCACCATCGACGCCAAAGCGCTTGGCGAGACGACGACCCCAAGCACGTTCTTCACCCGATGGCTTGTGCCCAGGGCGGGGAACAACGTCTTCAAGTTTTATGAAAACCTTAAAAGCATCAAAGCCAGAGGGTGTCAAGAAACGAGTTCCGACTAGTACGTCTTCATCGGGGAATGCCATAACTGAGCGGCGGAACTGATCGGCCATGATCGCCTTTAACACTTCTTGGCGCTTTGCTGTTCGTTTAACCGACGCCATGCCGATAATCACCGCAGGTGTACCACCAATGCGCTCTAGCGTGCTGAATAAGAAACCCTGTAGCACTCCGTTATTCCTTGCAACGCTGACAAGCACCCACGCCTCAGCCTGCTTTGAAAGCAGGCCTATGTCATAGCGTGCAGGCCCGTCGGTGCAAATGTCGCCCATTTCGGCAAGCTCTGCATCGCTGAGAGAAGTGCAATCTTTGGTCTCGACGTCGATCGGCATATACGTTTCCCGTCACTCGATACCCAATGGTGTTAGTCCTACTAGTCCAGCGCGTTTGGGGTGCTTAGTGCAACTCAGAGCTCTACGCCGTTCGCACCAAGCATCTCTCGAAGCTCTCCGGCTAGACCTTTGGCGGTGTTGACGTTGAACTCACCAGGCAAACGAAGCACTGTTTCGCCTAAATGAAGAAATACCGGCGAATCGCCAGGATGTTGCAAAAGAAGCTTCTTTAAGGCATCGACCTTGGTTTCTTCAACTCCATGAGCCGGCATGTGGAGATGGATGGGAGACCCGCCCTCTTCCAGTTCGATGGGAGTGATATCGCTACAGATGATCTTTGGAACATCGTCTCTTGTGTCCAAACGACCCCGAAGCACTACGACCGCGTCTTCTACGAGTTTGTAACCGTGATCGGTCATTGTTTTTGGAAACACCATGACTTCGATCGCAGATTGAAGGTCTTCAAGTACGAACACGGCCATGAGGTCACCCTTTTTCGTGTACTTGCGAGAAAGGTTTGTGACCACACCACCAACCAAACGCATTTCACTTTGCCCGTTCTGGCCGCCGTGTCCATTGGGGTTTGAGGGTGATTCTCCTGAATCACGGAGCTCCGCAATCGTGCATTCGGCCCTCTTTGCCAATAAGTGTTCAACCCCCATTAACGGGTGATCACTTACATACAGACCTAACATCTCTTTCTCAAAGGCGAGCTGTTGAGATTTGTCAAAGGCCAAATCGGGAATAGGGGTTCGTTCATCAAATGATTCCGTTGCGCTATCGGCAACGTCATCAAAGAGACTCATCACGCCTTGGTCTCGTTCACGTCGACGGGCAAGGGTGTGTTCGACAATTTGTTCATAGCTGAACAAAAGACCCTTGCGAGGATGTCCCAGGGCATCGAAGCCACCCGCTTTGATCAAAGAATCAAGAGCGCGCTTGTTAAGAACCTGCGGATCTACTCTTTCGCAGAAATCATAAAAATCATGGAAGTCTACGTTTACCTCACGCTCTTCGATGATCAATCAGACAAGCACCG
>CAYGGL010000012.1:0-30444 GCA_964349215.1 uncultured Acidimicrobiaceae bacterium
CATTTCGACGTTCACACCAGGTGGTACATATATGAAAGAGCCACCTGACCAAACTGCGGTATTTAGGGCAGAGAACTTGTTGTCATTTGGCGGGATGATCTTGCCGAAGTAAGCCCTGACGATTTCTGGGTATTCGCGAAGGGCAGTGTCCATGTCGCAAAAGATGACACCTTGTTGCTCAAGGTCTTCTCGATTGCGGTGGTAAACGACCTCTGACTCGTATTGAGCAGTCACACCGGCGAGATATTTGCGCTCTGCTTCGGGGATACCCAACTTCTCATACGTGTTCTTGACTGATTCGGGAAGATCGTCCCAAACATCAACCTGTTTTTCGGTTGGCTTGATGTAATAGAAAATGTCGTCGAAGTAGATCTCTGACATGTCGCCGCCCCAACTGGGCATTGGACGTCGATCGAAGTAGTTGAGCGAGCGCAGACGCAAGTCACGCATCCACTCAGGTTCGCCCTTCATCCAAGACATCTCTTGGACTATGCCCTCATTAATCCCACGCTTGGGCTTAAAGACATAGTCCTCGGCATCGCTCCAACCAAGTTTGTAACGTCCAATATCGAGATCGGTAACGGCCATGGCTGACACTCCAGTAACAAAGCGAGGGGCTCAAATAATTTCTACTACCGCCATAGTAACAATTACCTGAGCCGAATCAACCCTCAGGGTTGTCGATCAGTCGATTCGCCTCAGTTCTGTCTTGTATCGAGCGGCATTCCAGACATAGAGCTTGGCCGCCATATCAACAAATCCTGGCTTAACCACACCCTCTTTGATAGTCGCCGGAATCCCAAGCGCCATTGCCCCAGTAGGCACTTCCATGTTGTTGGGAACCACCGCATTTGCCCCAACCAAAGAACCAGTTCGCACGATCGCCTTGTGAAGCACCACTGACCCAGAGCCAACCAGGGAAAGGTCTTCGATCGTACAACCCTCCAGATGGACTATGTGACCCACCACGCAGTCGGCACCAACAATTGTCGCCAACTCGGCAGTCGCATGAATCACAGTTCCGTCTTGAATTGACGTTCGCGGCCCAATTTCGATGTGGCCGTAATCGCCTCGCAAGATCGCCCCGGGCCATATTGAGGCCTCGGATCCGATGACAACATCACCTATTACCGTCGCAGCCGGATGAACGTAGGCATCGGGGTGAATATTGGGCACTCGATCACCTAGTGCGTAAATCGCCATGTTGCACCGTAACGTTTCTGTGTGATTGAACCTGAACACTCCTCTTCTACGCCCATTGGACCCCCAATTGCAAAGCGTGTTCCAAGTGAGCGCCTTATGCATGGTCATTTGGTCATGGATGAATACGCCTGGATGCGCAATCGAGACGATGACCCAGACGTTCTTGAATACCTCAATGCTGAGAACGCATGGACTCAAGCACAAATGCAGCACACGACTGCACTCCAAGAAGAGCTGTTCGAAGAGATCCGCTCTCGAATTCAAGAAACTGACTTGTCGGTTCCTGTTCGCAAAGGCAACTGGTGGTATTACTCACGCACCGTTGAGGGCAAGCAATACCCAATTCATTGTCGCAAGCCCGCTTACGCAGAGGCCAGCCAACTTGATGTAGAGCCTGGCGAAGACGTGGACGAACAGATCATGTTGGATCAGAACGTCCTCGCCGGCGACTCAGAATTCTTTTCTTTGGGAGCATTTGACCTGAGCCCCAAAGCCGATCTGTTGGCATATTCAACAGACTCAACTGGCGGCGAGATCTACGAAATGTCCTTTCTCGATCTAAGTACCGGCGAGACACTTGACGATCAAATACCAGGCACCTATTACGGCACCGCCTGGGGCAACGACAACAAGACTTTCTTCTACGTAAAGCCAGATGAGGCAATGCGTCCGTACCAACTGTGGCGCCATCAACTGGGCACCCCAATTGGCGATGACGTCCTCGTATATGAAGAGCCTGACGAACGTTTCTTCTTGGGAATCGGAATGACTAAAGACGAGCGTTATCTCGTCTTGCATCTCGGATCGAAGATGACCGATGAGTGCCGCTTGCTCTCAGCAGACGATCCGACAAGTAATTTTCAGATCATGCAGCCCCGAGAGCAAGGGGTCGAATACGCAATCGAGCATCATGGCTCTCGCTTCTTTGTCATCACCAATGCCGATGGCGCTGAGAACTTCAAGCTCATGGAGACCCCCAACAATTCACTTGGCCGATCGAACTGGACAGAAGTAATTGGTCATCGGCCTAATGTTCATCTAAGTGGAATTGATGTTTTCGCCGACTACATAGTGATCTTTGAGCGCGAAGGAGGACTTCGACAGATTCGAGTTCGTAGTCTTATCAACGATGACGACTATGTAATCGATCAGCCAGAAGAAGTTTCGACTTCATCAGGAGGATCTAACCCCGAATTCAATTCGACCGTATTGCGCTATGGCTATACCTCGATGGTTACCCCGAGTTCGGTCTTCGATTACAACCTCATTACCAAAGAACGTGTGCTGCGCAAACAACAGCCAGTACTAGGTGGTTACGATCCATCTCTTTATATAACCAAGCGAGTTTGGGCAACCACTGGTGACGGCACTCAGGTGCCCATGTCGGTGGTGTATCGCATGAACAGCGACGCTGAGACCGAGCGACCATCGGGCCCACGGCCTACTTTGCTGTATGGCTACGGATCATATGAAGCAAGTATGGATCCAGGCTTTTCTTCAATTCGTCTCAGCCTGTTAGATCGTGGTTTTGTCTTTGCCATTGCCCATATTCGAGGTGGAGGCGAGATGGGTCGCCAGTGGTATACGAAGGGTAAGTTCCTCGAGAAGCGCAATACCTTCACCGACTTCATCGCATGCGCACGCCACCTCACCAAAGAGGGATGGACCACTCCTGACCAACTGGTCATAAGAGGCGGCAGCGCCGGTGGGTTGCTCATGGGAGCGGTGGTCAACATGGCGCCCGAGTGTTTTGGAGCTGTTATCGCCGAAGTCCCATTTGTAGATGCTTTGAACACGATCCTTGACCCAACACTGCCCCTTACGGTTATGGAATGGGAAGAGTGGGGAAATCCTGTCAAGTCAGCTGAGTACTACGAGTACATGGGCTCATATTCTCCATACGAAAATGTGGAGCCAAAGGACTACCCAGCCATGCTCGTGACTGCAGGGCTCAATGACCCACGAGTTTCATATTGGGAGCCCGCAAAGTGGGTGGCGAAACTACGGGTGACGAAGACCGACAACCATCGTCTGCTCTTGAAAACCGAGATGGGGGCCGGACACATGGGCCCATCAGGTCGCTACGATTCATGGAAAGACGAGGCCTTCGTTTACGCCTTCATTTTCGACACCCTTGGCATCAGCTAAGGGGCGAAGATCTATTTCAATCACATTCGCTTCAGCTGCATGAATAACCTCGAGGATTTCATCACCAACTAGTTGCTCACGATCCAAAAGGGCATCGCGTAGAGCTTCGAGGACGTGGTGATTCTTAGTAATGAGATCTTCAGCCGACTTGCGAGCAGCCTCTAGCATCTCTTCGACTTGTTCTCGTGCAGAGTCATGCGCAAGAACCTTTGCAACGATGTTTCCTGCTCCTGCGACCATCGCAGCGTCGTAGCTGATCAATGAATTGCCCATGCCCAATGAGCCAACCATCTGTGCTGCCGTAGTGGTTGCCGACAACAGGTCGCCCGAAGGTCCCGAGCTGATTTCGCCGAAGTACAGATTCTCAGCCACAAGACCACCCATCGTTATCCGCATAAGTGCATCGAGCTCAGAACGGGTTTGCAAGAAACGCTCTTCGGTATCTGAGTGGGCCAACAAGCCAAGAGCTTCTGCTCGCCTGATGATCGAGAGAACCTCTAGCTTTCGTCCCAACAAAGAATCTTTGTCCGGGTCAACCCGACTGACCAGGTAGGCAACGGTTGCGTGCCCGGCCTCATGGGTTGCAATTCTCAGTTTCTCGTCTTTGGTGTATTCAACGGGCTGTTCAAGGCCAATCTCAGTGGTCATCTTTGCCCTCTGGAGATCTTCCCAATCGAGTTGTCCAACGCCCCGACGCAGGGCCCATACGAGGGCCTCATCAAATAGGTGCTCGATCATCACCGGCGAATAGCCAGCTGTCATTGCCGCCAGTTTGTCGCGGCTGTTGAAGTCGTCGAGAACCTCGTCGTGAGCTTTGCGGTCGAGGTAGTAGTCAATGATCTCTCGCCTGTCCTTGCGCCCTGGAAGAGCGAAGTTGATACTTCGATCAAAACGGCCTGGCCGCAATAGAGCAGGGTCAAGATCGGCAGCTCTGTTGGTAGCAGCAATAACCAAGATGTTGGCAGGAGACGATTTGGGTTTGTTTCTTTGAAGATGAGTCGGCAAGAAGTTATTGGCCAGCTCAATGAATATCCCCGCTAGGCGAGTCGAAAGAGTCGGCTCGTCAAAGCTCTGCAGCTGTATGAGCAACTCGTTGACTACTCCCGAAACCCCTTCACGCTGAGTTGAATTGGACATTCCAGAACGAGCGCCGCCAATTGCATCAATCTCTTCTATGAAGCCAATAGCGCCGCCTTCTTTGCGAGCGGTTGCTCGTAGCGCACGAAAGTAACTACGAATCTTGCGGTTGGTCTGTCCGTAATACATGGACTGAAAGGCCGATGACGATACGAACAAGAAAGGGACCCCGGCGTCGCGAGCCATGGCCTTTGCCATGTAGGTCTTTCCTGTTCCAGGAGGACCTTCGAAAAGCACACCACGTCTTGGAGTGCCTCCCATCTGCTCTTTGAACATCTTGTGACCCAAGAAAATATTGAGTGTGCGCACAATCTCTTCTTTGACAACCCCAGCACCACGAACGTCATCGAGACCAGTCTCGATCTCACTCGCTCGGTAGCGAACATGAGGAGAGCGCCCGGCCAAAACCAACGGCACCACCATGACCAAAGAGAACAGTAGAACTAGGGCTAGGCCGGGAATAAAAGGTGCCGCCTCGGGCCCGATCTCTGGAAACCCAAATCCAACTGGATTGCCACTTAGAACACGAAACCACAAAAACCCAGCAACGACTGCAAGCAATAATGCGAGGCGACCTAAACGACCTTGACGCATTCTCTCGCGTGTGATCCCAACATCGACGAATGAAGAGTTCAAAACGTCACTACGTGCCAGGGTTTCAAGGTCGAGGTTCTGAGCAGTCAAGATGAGCCTCCGCGTTGTGCACTAGTTGGGGTGTAATGACAGATTCGTGCCACTCACACCCTGCTCCTGCCGAAACTCACATTTCACCCAAATGCGAAATAACGCCCATTCCCTTGGAGGGTCGTGAACCGAGCCCTCATTGCTTGAGGCTCCTGTAGCCGCCTCTGAAAAAAACCAGGGGGGATCCCTCGTTGCCTATGGACAGTTCGGTCACCCGCCCAACACATAGGTCGTGGTCGCCGATCTCGAGAATTGATTCGATCGTGCAATCAATCGTGGCCACGGTTCCATCAATTCGAGGTGCGCCATTAGAGGCGGCCTTCCAGCCAATCCCCTCAAACTTGTCAGCTTCTTTTGACGCGAATTTTCGAGAAATCACTTCTTGATCATCGCCCAAAATATTCACGCAAAATACCCCGGCCTCACGAATACGAGACCACGAACTTGAATCCTTACCTGCAAAGAAACCAACAAGGGGTGGATCAAGCGAGATCGAGCTGAATGAGCCGACTGCGAAGCCCACCGGGGTATTGGCAACAAAGGCGGTAATAACAGTTACCCCAGTTGGGAAATGACCGAGCACCTGTCGATAAATTGCCGGGTCAATTTCATGTACACCTGGGGTTTCGGCAGCAGAAACTTTCTCAGACATCTGCTGTGCTTAGCACGTAAAGGAGGGCCTCGTCAGTTCTCAAACACAAGCGTCAGGCCTTCAGCGGCAGCGACAACTCGTTCTAAACCAAACGCCTTGGCTTTTTCATTGGCCTCCATGACCAATCGGTCCATGGTGTCGTCGTTATGTTCGGGGTCATGATGAAACAAAACAAGTTGGTGGGCGCCTGACTGCCTAGCCACCTCTAACGCATAATCAACGCTGCAGTGACCCCAATGTGCTTTGGCCTGCCACTCTTGAGATGTGTACTGAGCATCATGGATGAGGACGTCTACACCATCACATAACTCAAGCACTGAGTCGGCAACTATCATCGAACCATCGAGTGGAGCCTGATGGTCGCTGATGTAAGCAACCGTAAAACCATCCCATTCGATGCGATAACCATTCGTGTTGCCAATATGAGGAACTGGTCGTGCTCTTACCTTCGCAGTCCCTATAACCACGTCAGAGTCATGGAAGTCGTGAAAACGAATCTGGCCACGTAGATCTGCCAACCTCACTGGGAAATAAGGGGGCCCCATGAAGAGATCAAAGGCTTCTTCGAGCGAGCCTTCCTCACACTTTGGTCCATAGATATCCAGCTCAGCGCCAGGACGATCTATGGGGGTAAAAAATGGAAGTCCCTGCACGTGATCCCAATGAAGATGAGTAACCAATGCCGAGCCCCGGAAACCCCCGTTGTCGTCGAGCTCTGGGCCCCAGAAACGCAGGCCGGTACCCAAGTCGAGAACGAGAGGATCTTCTCCTGGAGCGTCGAGGACGACGCAGGAGGTATTCCCGCCATAGCGATTGTTCGCCTGGCAAGAACAGGGGGTGGAACCCCTTACTCCATAGAACGTGATACGCAGTGGATCCCCCTTGTGACCTTGAGGGATGGTACCCGCATAGTCCCCGCGCTGAACAAATAATTCCATGACATGTGACCTATGTCATGGATCCCGCACGAGGCTTGATCGTTGCCACCAGGCCCCGTTGTTGCAGCATTAGTTTCAAGTCTTGGGGCTTGGTTGCTGCAGACATTGCACGACGAACGTCAATGCTGCCTTTCTCGACCAATTTAACGAGGGACTGGTCAAAGGTTTGCATGCCGTAGTACTCGCCATCGGCAATGATTTCGTGAATATCGCCACCCTTATCAGGCTCGGTAATGCACTGTTGAATACGCCCATTGGCGATCATGACCTCAACAGCAGGGACGCGTGCAGTGCCATTTTCGTTTGCAACAAGACGCTGACATATCGTTCCGCTAAGTACCCCGGCAAGTGAAGTACGAACTTGATGCTGCTGATATGGCGGGAAGAAATCGACTATTCGACTGATGGTTTCTTGTGCATCAATCGTATGAAGCGTTGAAAGAACAAGATGACCAGTCTCAGCGGCAGCCAAGGCCGCGGCCACGGTCTCTTCGTCTCGCATTTCGCCTACAAGAATGACGTCAGGGTCTTGACGCATGGCGCCCCGTACCGCCGATGCAAAGTTTGGAACATCAATTCCAACTTCTCGCTGACTGATCGCAGCAAGCTTGTCGGAATGCAGCACTTCAATTGGGTCTTCAATCGTGATGATGTTGCAGGGCCTCTCTCGGTTTATGTGATCGATCATGGCTGCCAAAGTGGTTGTCTTGCCGGAGCCTGTTGGGCCGGTCACCAAAATCAGACCTCTGTGTTCGAGTGCCAGACGCCCAACGACTTCGGGCAAACCGAGTTCTTCAAAATTGGCGGAGTTTGTACGAACGGCACGAAAGACCATCGCCACACTTCCTCGCTGGCGAAATGCATTGACGCGAAAACGTCCGAGACCAGGTATTCCATAAGCAAAGTCGACATCACCACCGTTTTCAAAACGGTCAAGCACATGGGGTGGCGTAATTGCGGCACACATTTGACTCGTATCTGCAGGCTTAAGAATTTCGTGGCCCTCAAGCGCTTGTAGAACACCATGGCAACGCACGCGCGGAGATGATCCGACCTTCAAATGCAGGTCGGATCCTTCAACTTTCACCATCTCTTTCAAGAGAGCGTCGAGACGCTTATCTGCCACAAAGGAAATATCGACCGTTGAGGACCAATCCTTGAGGTTTCCGTGTGACTTGATTGTCATCTAGGACGTATGGTTCCTATCGTGAAACTCAACGAAAAAACTGTCATTGCAGGGGATCTAGAAGTTGCCTACCTAACTGCCGGCCCTACAGACGGACCTTTGGCCCTTTGTCTGCACGGATTTCCTGACTCAGCATGGTCATGGAGACACCTTGCAAGCCCACTCGCCGAGGCGGGGTTTCACGTTGTGGCGCCCTTTTTGAGGGGATACGCACCAACAGCAATTCCAACAGATGGCTGTTATCAAACCGGCGCCCTAGTTGCCGACGCAATCGCTCTTCACGATGTGTTAGGTGGCGATGATCGGGCCGTCCTCATCGGCCACGATTGGGGTGCAATGGCTGTATATGGAGCAGCTGCCTTTGCGCCAGATCGTTGGGCTCGAGTTGTTGCTGCCGCCGTACCGCCGGCAGGAGCGCTCGCCGGTGGATTCTTGTCGTACGACCAACTCAGGCGCTCTTGGTACATGTATTTCTTCCAACATCCACTCGCCCCGGTTGCTGTGAGCATGGGAGATCTTGAGTTCATTGATCGCCTCTGGGCCGACTGGTCGCCAGGATATGACGCTACTGAAGATTTGGCATTGCTCAAACCGTCGCTGCGCGACCCAGCAAACCTTGGAGCGGCAATCGGTTATTACCGCGCTGCCCTAGGGGCAACTATGCCTGACCCTAAATATGGAGATCAGCAAAGCGCCACACAGGCTCCCACCCCGCAGCCAACCCTTTACTTGCATGGTGATCAAGACGGCTGCATGGGAGTTGAACTCACAGCTACGGCATTGAACTTTCTAGGTGAGGGAAGCAAGGTTGAAGTCATCTCCGGCGCCGGGCACTTCTTGCACTTGGAGTTCCCAGAAGTAGTCAACCCGCTAATTGTCGACTTCTTGACCTAGAGCTTTTCAGCCTAGGGCGACCGGCGGCGAAGAAATCAGCTTGTCCAAACGTCGTCGCCATATGGACGCCGACGCGTTGGGGCGACTTCCTTCTTCCAAACCATCACCTTGCGACGGAAGTAGCAAACCTCGTCGCCATGTTGGTTAAAGCCCTTAGTCTCAACTGTGACAATACCTCGATCCGGCTTTGAAGAAGAGGGGGCGACCGCAAGGACTCGGGTTTCTGCGTAAATAGTGTCGCCATGAAAGGTCGGCTTCTTATGCGTCAACGACTCAATCTCTAAGTTGGCAATGGCTGCACCGCTTACATCAGGCACGCTCATTCCCAAGACCAACGAGTAGACAAGGTTTCCCACAACAACGTTCTTGCCATGCACTGTCTCGTTCTCGGCAAACCATTCGTTTGTGTGTAAAGGGTGATGGTTCATGGTGATCATGCAAAACAGGTGATCGTCATATTCGGTAATTGTCTTACCGGGCCAATGGCGATAGATATCGCCAACCTGGAAATCTTCGAGATAACGGCCAAAAGGTCTGTCGTATGTAGTCACAAGTGCATCCTATGACGAGGCATCGATCAGCCCAAAGCCCTCAGGCCAACCACTCGATGTCAGACCAAGCGATTTCAATCTGTAGCTTTTACATATGACTACCCCTGACCTTCGTGCTGCTGGTGCAGCCGTAGACCTCGCCTCTTCACTCGTAGAACAGGCTGCCCGTCATCTAAAGACTCAAGGCTCGCTTGACGACCATCAACAGATTGCCTACGACCTAGCGCATGCCGCCTCTGCAATAGCGAGCGCCAAGGCGATGCTTCAATATGGTTCTTTAGGTCCAACCGAAGCAGCCCTGAGTGTTGCCTTTGTTGCAGATGCCATTCATGACCTCGCTTCCAAAGTGCTCGGTAGGGAGTCTTTGTGGGGAATCAAACCTGGGGTGCTCGATGGAGCAATGGCCTTTGTGGTCACCTACCGAGATCCTGAGTTTATGGCCTCCTTGGCCAACGAAGCTGGACCGCGTCACCTCGACTCTGACTTCGAAATGGTCCAAGACACCTTCCGGCGATTCGCCGAAGAAAAGATCCGCCCCGAGGCTGAGCACATTCATAGAACCAACGGTGACATCCCTGAACACATCATTTCTGGGCTCGCCGAAATCGGGTCGTTCGGATTGTCGGTACCTGAGGAATATGAAGGCTACGCAGCGGGGGGTGAATCTGACTACATAGGCATGGTGGTAGCCACCGAAGAACTTTCACGAGGATCACTGGGTATTGGGGGTTCACTCATTACCCGACCCGAGATCCTCACTCGAGCGTTGGTGCGTGGAGGTACCGAAGAACAAAAACGTGAGTGGTTACCAAAACTTGCCTCTGGTGAAGTCATGGCCGCAGTTGCAGTAACCGAACCTGATTTCGGTTCTGATGTAGCAGGACTCAAAGTAACCGCAACACCCACTGAGGACGGATGGAAAATCAACGGTGTAAAGACATGGTGCACCTTTGCTGCCCGTGCAGACGTGCTCATGTTGCTTGCTCGTACAGATCCTGACCGCTCGAAGGCCCATAAGGGTCTATCTCTATTTGTTGTTCCCAAACCTCGAGGAGAAGGCCATGGCTTTGCCTTCACTCAACCTGAGGGAGGGAAGATGGAGGGGCGAGCCATCGACACCATTGGTTACAGGGGCATGCACTCTTATGAGGTTTCATTTGAGGAATGGATTGTGTCCAAAGAAAGCCTGATCGGTGGGGAAGACGGCCTTGGCAAAGGTTTCTACTATCAGATGGAAGGTTTCGAAAACGGGCGTCTGCAAACAGCCGCTCGAGCAATTGGGGTAATGCAAGCAGCGTACGAAGCCGCCTGCCAATATGCTCTCGACCGGACAGTCTTTGGCCATCCCGTCGGTGATTATCAGCTCACCAAAATAAAACTCGCTCGCATGGCGATACTCATTCAGGCCGGGCGTCAGTTTGCCTATGAGGTGGCTAAACTTATGGCCAAAGGTGAAGGCGCACTCGAAGCATCCATGGTTAAGGCCTATGTTTGTAAGGCTGCCGAATGGGTAACCCGAGAGGCGCTTCAGATACATGGTGGAATGGGCTATGCAGAAGAGTTCCCAGTGAGTAGGTACTTCGTGGATGCACGCGTACTGTCAATCTTCGAAGGTGCCGATGAGACCCTTTGTCTCAAGATCATTGCTCGTCGCCTCGTAGAGAACTCTAAGTAGGATTCACCATAGTGCGAATTGCCCTGATTGCTCCACCTTGGGTGCCAGTTCCCCCTCGTGCTTATGGTGGCACTGAGGCGGTAATTGATCGCCTTGCTCGGGGCTTTCAAGATGCAGGCCAAGAAGTCATGCTCTTCACCACTGGTGATTCAACCTGTCCCGTACCTCGTCGATGGAAACTCGAAACCTCAGAGGGCATGCGTATGGGGTCGGTGGTTCCAGAGCTTCGCCATATCATTCACGCCTATGAGGCAGTGAAGGATTTCGACATCGTCCACGACCACACAGTGATGGGCCCGACATATTCAGAGCGCTTCCCGTTATTGCGGGTTGTAACCACTAACCACGGCCCATTCAATGAAGAGCTCACCGATATCTACCGATCGATTACTCCGCGAGTTCCCATAATCGCTATCTCGAATCATCAAGCTGCTCAAGTACCCGACCTTCCAATCGCCAAAGTCATACATCATGGAATCGATACCCAGACTCTCCCTGTTGGAAATGGGACTGGTGGATATTTCTTGTTCCTTGGTCGCATGGTTCCTGAAAAAGGACCTCAATATGCAATCGAGGTGGCCAGAGAACTTGGAGTTCCCCTGTTGCTAGCGGCAAAAATGCGTGAAACCGCTGAGCATGAATATTTTCATGAAGTAATTGAACCCATGCTCACTGATTCGATTCGCTATGTAGGAGAAGTTGGAGGCCAAGAAAAACTTGACCTTCTTCAAAATGCAGTTGGCCTCTTGAACCCAATTCGTTGGGATGAGCCCTTTGGTCTCGTCATGATCGAAGCATTGGCCAGCGGAACCCCCGTCATATCATTCCGCGAGGGGGCCGCACCAGAGATCGTTGAACATGGTGTCAACGGATTCATCTGCGAGGACATTGATGACATGATCAGTGCCGCTTCTCGTATCACCACCATCGATCGAGCCACTTGTCGCAAATCAGCGGAAGTGCGCTTTTCGACCGAACGTATGGTCAAAGACCATCTAGAACTGTTCGAAAGCCTGCTCTAGAAAAATCAACTCTCCTATTCGAGTTTCATCGCAGTGGATGGCTGCCTGGGTTCACGTAACAACTCAAGGCCTTCTGGAAGACCTTCGACCGATACCTCGTCACCCTCCACCTCTATAGAGAGGCGATTTCCTGCCAAGGGAATACGGTCAACTCTCAAGTGCTTGATTTCCTCTGGTAGGCATGGGTCAATCCAGACTTTGCCGTGAGGTATCCACGGGTCAAAGCGCAGCATCGTACGCAACAACAACAACGGTGATGCAGCCGCCCAAGCCTGAGGAGAACAAGATGCCGGATAGCTCAATGGAACAGGAAGTTCTGCTCGATCAAGGCCACCAAAGAGCTCTGGAAGTCTGCCGCCCATATGTGCAGCCGTATCAAGCAGGCCCATGATCACCCGGTGAGACCCTTCGACAAAGCCATAACGCATCAGACCAGCGGCAACTATTGCTGTGTCATGGGGCCAAATCGATCCGTTGTGATAGCTGATCGGGTTATACCCCACCATTGAAGAAGCAAGAGTCCTAACTCCCCAACCGGTGAACATCTGAGGCGACAAGAGCTTTGAAGCAACAACGGCTGCCTTGTCTTCATCGATGATTCCCGTCCATAAGCAGTGCCCAATATTAGATGTCAACGCATCCATCGGATTCTTGTCACCATCGAGTCCGAGAGCGAACCAACCCTTGTCTTCAAGCCAGAAATCACGGTTGAAAGCAGCCTTCAACGCAGATGCACGGCCTCGGTACAAATCACAGGTCTCTTGGTCCTTCGCCTCATGGGCAAAGTGAGCGCGGGCAAGGTATGCCCCATACGTGTAGGCCTGTACCTCACAAAGCGCTATTGGGCCCTCGCCAAGGCGTCCGTCGGCAAAACGGACTCCATCCCACGAGTCCTTCCATCCTTGATTGCGAAGTCCATTGGGGGTTGCCCTGAAGTACTCCACGTATCCATCGCCATCACTGTCGCCGAAATCTGTGATCCACGACATGGCACGGTCGGCATGTGGCATAAGTTCAGCAACAGCTTCTGAAGCCAAGCCCCAGCGCTGGAGCTCGCCAAGCAACATGACAAACAGAGGGGTTGCATCAGCGGTTCCGTAGTAAATGTGGCCACCCCCCAGTGAAAGTGAGGTAGCTGTACCAAAGCGCATCTCGTGCAAAATACGGCCCGGCTCTTCTTCGGTCTCGCCAACGACATCATCGCCCTGGAAGCGGGCCAACGTCTGAAGAACGCCCAACGCCAGCTCGGGGTCGACGATCAGCGCCATCCAAGACGTAAGAAGCGAGTCACGACCAAAGAGGGTCATAAACCAAGGGGCCCCAGCTGCCACCACCGCTCGCTCCGGATAATCGGGGTCAAAGATTCGCAAGGCACCAAGGTCCTCGTGGCTTTGCGTAACAGCAACGGCTAAATCGGCATGGTTGGTAGTTACAGTCGGCACTTGCTTGCGCCATCTGGCGTGGCGCTCAGTAGGCGCTGCGGAATCAACGGGTTGGCCACAGCGATAGCGGGGCTCAATTTCATCGTCTTCGATTACCGGAGCGAGTTCCAAACAACCACGCCACTCACCTCCAGGCTCAATGATCACTTCAACCAACGCACCGTGATGACCAACTGAGTCAAAGCCACTCATGCGATAGATAACACCTCGGCGACTATCCCCAAACTGGTAGCCAAGTCTGAGCTCATGGTCTCGCGCTTCTACTGAGCGCTGGCCCCTAATCTCGACCCTGCTCTCTTTGACCTCAAATAGGTCGGCGAAATCTGCATCAGCGACCAGCTCAACAATGCATCTGGCGGGCTCAAGACCGAAGTTACGAATGGTTATGTCTTCACGCATGCCTCGCCCTACATAGCGATTGCGAAACGAGACCAACGTCGAGTCGGCAACACCCGCACGAGGATAAGCACGCGATACGAAGGTCGCAGTAAAAGGGTTAGAAGTAAAGGCCGAAAGCGGTTCTAGCTTGTGTCCATTCAGTCTCAGTTCGAGGGTGGACAAAAATCTAGAGTCACGGAAAAACAACCCTTGGGGCATTCCGGGAACAACGTCTCCCGAGCGCCCGGAAATACAAAAGGTTGACCCCTGTACCAAAGTGATAGCTCCAACAGCTGAACCAACAGCTGGAACTTCACCTGCAAATGTCCACGGTTCTGCCACACACCAAAGCTAGTGGCCAGAATCTGATCTTTGGGCCACCCCTCTTGGCTCTAACGTTTGACGGTCAAACCTTTCAAGTAGAACCAGTAGGTACGCCAGCGCAGGTCGCCTCTGAGAACACCAAGTAGTTCTCGATACATGGCAAAGGTGAGCTTCATACCCACAACAAAGCCCGACTTGTCGCGCTTAGTTCGATGGGAAACTCCCCTCATCGTACGAACAGTTGTTGCAAGATGATGTTCGGCAATTACTTCGTTTATGCGCAGTTCAATGGTGTAACCGCTGAGCTTTTCTTCAGGTATTGCTTCGAAAACCCAACGAGGGATTACCCGCTCTCCGCTGATGGGGGGCCATCTGCGGACCAGTTGATTCCAAAACCAACCGTAGTCAAAGAAACCAACCGACATTTGGGCTTCGCCTTTTACGAATGGCTCACAAATCTGGTCCAGATGAGCGGAGGTAAGCTTTGTGCAGTCGCCATCCACAAAGAGAATGGCGCCCGCATCACTTGCGCTTACACCGACGGCCATAGCCAAAGCTTTTGAGCCTGACTCTTCGCCGCGGCTAATAACTCGAGCGCCTGCTTTCGCTGCCAATTCAGCGGTTGCATCTGTTGAACCATCGTCAACAACAATCAACGAGCGCACATATTGGCAACCGAGCACAGCCGCGACATTGGTTTCGATCGTCACGGCTTCGTTACGAGCCGGCATTACGCAATCGATGATCATGGGCACCTCGCTTACCTGAGACATGAAACTGTGCTCAGTTTGCAATGCCTTAGCTATCGGTTCGAATAAACCCAGCCCGTTCGCCGCGGGCAATGAATTTGAGGGCCATCTTCCTGGACGCTTCGTCGATCATCTCATCGCCAAACATGACTGCACCCTTGCGCTCGCCCTCTTCGGTTGCCTCTTTGTAGGCATCGAGAATGGCATGTGCTCGGTTGAACTGTTCTTGAGTGGGCGA
Source organism: uncultured Acidimicrobiaceae bacterium (assembly GCA_964349215.1). Classification (GTDB taxonomy): domain Bacteria; phylum Actinomycetota; class Acidimicrobiia; order Acidimicrobiales; family CADCSY01; genus JACOTK01. Next base: position 15,222 of record CAYGGL010000012.1, read on the forward strand.
AAAGAGTTCGTTCAAAATATCGACTTGATCTGGGTGCAGTGCCCATTTGCCGTCATAGCCCAACACCTGAGTGCGTCGACAGTAGTCACGGAACGAGTCGGGCTCTCGCACCTTGAGGAATGGCCCGTCGATGACCTGCAAGCCATTAGCACGACCCGCCATAAGGATCTTTGAGAACACGTAATGGAAGTGATCGCCCGGATATTCAGGAATCTGAACCCCACCTGTCAGGACCGGCATTTCCATCGATGCCGCAAAGTCGGCTGGACCAAAAATGATGGTTTCAAGACGAGGAGAAGCAGCACAAATCTCTTCGACGTTGATCAATCCACGGGTGGTCTCAATCTGAGCCTCTATGCCGATGTGTCCAATGGGCAAACCTACATTTGCCTCAATCTGGGTTAGCAACAGATCAAGTGCAACAACCTCAGAAGCCGATTGAACCTTTGGCAACATCACTTCATCGAGTCGTTCGCCGGCATTGCCGACAACTTCAATGACATCTCCATAAGTCCACTTCGTGTCCCATGCGTTTACTCGAACGCACAACACACGATCACCCCAGTCAAGATTCTTTATCGCATCAACGACCTTTCCTCGGGCCTCAACTTTCTCCAAAGGAGCGACTGAGTCTTCGAGGTCTAAGAAGGTCATATCCGCAGGGATACTTGGACCTTTTTGTAAGAAGCGCTCGCTCGATCCGGGGACCGACAAGCAGGAACGACGGGGAAGATTTCTTGAACGTTCAGACATGGGACACATGCTATGCGCTCGATCACCAAAGGCCCAGATCGGCCTGTCTCGAGTCCTTAGTACGAGGCTGGCTCAACAAAGCCGTTTCTTAAAGAACTCGAGGGTGGCGGCCCAGGCCTTCTTCGCTGCATCGGCGTTGTATACCTCTGGACGGGTGTCGTTGAAGAAAGCATGGTCGGTGTCGGGATAGATCCTCATCTCTGCTTCCTTGCCCAAACCATGCAAGGTCTCTTCCAGGGCCTTCGCAGCCTCGGGCGTGAAGAACCCATCGTTTGCCGCATAGTGGCCAAGCACAGGGGCGGACAGATTTGACCAGTCGGGTTGTCCATCTGGCCATGGAAGCAATCCGTAAAACGGCACACAAGCTGCAACGGCGTCGGGACGACTACACGCCAGCACGAGAGCCAAGCCACCGCCCATACAAAACCCGGTTACACCGACTCCATCACCAATAACTTCCTCTCGCCCAAGAAGATAATCAACCGCCCCACCCATGTCTTTGGCAGCCTTTGCGATGTTCATTGACATCATCAACTTGCCGGCTTCATCGGGCTCAGTAGTCACGGTTCCGTGATAAAGATCGGGGGCCAGTGCCACGAATCCCTCATCTGCGAACCGATCACAGATGTCCTTTATGTGGGGGACCAGACCCCACCATTCCTGAATTACGACAACTCCAGGACCCGGTCCTTTCGGCTCCGCCAGGTAGCCCTGAGCAGTCGATCCGTTTGATGGAAACTCAACAATTTGACCCATGGGCGCGCACCTTATCCGAAACGACAATATGAAGTCATTAAGTTTTGAACTAACAAAACTTCTCTGTTGAGCCTTGGGCGCGCTACGTTCTCACCTCGTGGTAACAGAAGCTCCAGCTGAGTTGACACTCACGCCCATCAACGGCCAACCAACAACTCTTCAACAGTGGTTGACCACCTTTCACATGGTGCTAGTCGTCCTTGACCCCTATACGCATGAAAGTGCTTGGCTTTTACCCACAGTGGCAAGAATCTTGCGGGTATATTCCGACGCCGATTGTCGAGTGGCCATGCTCTCAACCAGTTCTGCCGAAGAAACTCGCCAGTTCCTGGGACCCTATGCCAAAGAGTTTTTAACTTTTGCTGATGCTGATCGTGAAGCAGTCAAGGCCCTCGGACTAACCAGGCTGCCTGCGATTGTGCATATCCGCCAAGACCTAAGCATTGCCGGCAAGGCTGAAGGATGGACTCCAGAGGAGTGGCGAGCGCTCACTGAGGGACTTTCGGAGTCAATGCAATGGGGTAACCCTGTAATTCCGGGACCGCGAGACCCAGCTCCTTTTGCCGGATCACCAGCACAATCCTGACGACCAGACAGGAAGTCGCTCAAAAGTAGCGAAATTTAGCTTTTGCTAAACATGATTTTTGTCACATATATTTGTCTGTGCTGGAACCGTCCTGGGTAACTAACCCCTGGGTAATCAATCAAGCCACAGGAGAAAGTTGTTTTCTTCCGAAGGGGGCCGTTAAATGAAAGACCTGAATCTGGGGAGCAGCGAAGTCGAAACCGGAACTGACTACCGCCTCGAGTCAGATCGTCTTAATGTCATTTCACCAGTCGCCACAAGCGACGGCTATGACTACCACATCCTCGAAATTGCCACGATTGATTTCACTAAGCCTCATCCGATCATCGAAGAATGTGTCCGGCTTGAAAAAGAAAGCTGGCACCCTCAAGAAGATTTTCGAGAATACGTAAGCAAACGTGATCTGCTGGCATACGTAACCCACGATGACAAAATGGCTGGTTTCATTGTTATGACCGTGTGGATTAATGGCGACTATGGCGTAGTCACCGCAGATGAGGCGATGATGTCGAAGGAGCACAGAGGCAAGGGCTTGGCTTTGAAGCTCATATGGTTCCTCTGTCACCTTCTGGTTGTTCGATTCCTCGGAGACAAGAGCATCAAGCGTGCTGTCCTTCTAGGGCTCACAGTGAGCCCAGTAGCTATTCAAGGCGCCTATCGCTACCGCCGAATATTTCGCAATAACTCCTTCAGGCCCAATGCCGACCTTACTGGAATCGCATGGGAGTATTTAAAGAAATACGATTATGAACCACTTGATTCTTCCAGTCCATGGTTTATTAAGGGTGCTTTTCCTGGCTCATCAAAGTGGAAGCCAAATATGAGGAAAGACCGCAATAAACAAATCGTCCCAAGCAATTTTGACTGCCATGAACGGGGCGATGCCTTCTTATTTATGGGTGCCGTTTCCAGACGTTTCGCAACCATTGTTACCACGGTCAGAGCAGTTCCATGGTTCGGTTGGAAAATTATGAAGGGTTTCGAATTTACAGTTCCATTAAGGCGCATTAATTCGGTTAATTTACTCCATGATCCAGAGTGAGCTGCTAATGCGTCTTACTGATTATCGTCACTATCCCAGTGGAGCAATTGATACTCATCTCCACCCCCATATCCCACAATCATTACAGCGTAGAATCGTAGACCGTCGACTCCGTAAGGTAATTCGCAAAGCATATCAAGATGTTCCTTTCTATCGAGATACCTTTGACCAAGCAGGAGTAAACCCTGCTCATTTCCAAGGAATAAAGGATATTTCCTCACTTCCATTCCTGAATAAAAGTGATGTTCAAGAGCATTACCCAAAGAACTTGGTAGCACGAGGAATAAACCTTGACAGGTGTGAACACTCAGCTACAACGGGCTCCAGCGGAATTGCAACTAATTTTATTTTCACTCCAAAAACCTATGCCTACTATCACACAACCAGTCTGAAGGTTTACACCATGATTGGGTATAGACCTTGGCACAAGGCTACGTATATTAAGTACACTGCTGTTCCTGCACCAAATCTTGGCCCAATATTTCGTGTGAATCATATTCCATCCATGATTCCGGTCGAGCAGCATATTTCTGCACTACGTGAACAGAAACCAGACCTTCTTGTTGGTTATGCATCTCTCATTCTGGATATTGCCAGGAGCGTAACCGATAAAGATCTTAAGGTTATTAAACCTCGATTTATTTCAGTTAATTCTGAGCTATCTACGCAAGAACAGCGTGATGAGATATCTAAAACGTTTAATTGTCCGGTTTACGATGAATACTCTTCTGAAGAAACATGGATGATTGCATCCCAGTGTCGCGAACTTAACTACCACCTCTTCACAAACAATGTATGGGTAGAGTTCGTCGACTCTGCAGGCAACGAGGTCGCTACAGGTGAGTTGGGAGAGATCGTCCTAACCACACTTCAAAGCCCAGCGATGCCATTTATTCGTTATCGAATTGGGGATCTCGGTCGAGCAGGTACTGAACCTTGTGCCTGCGGGAGTTCGCTACCGGTGTTGGCCTCGTTCGAGGGCCGAGCAGATGACGCTTTTGTGCTTGCAAACGGCGACCGCGTTCCTTCATTGAAACTTTTGAATGCCTTTACGACATTTATAAAGGCAGACGCCGACTACATACGTGAATTCAAACTTGTCCAAACAGGATTGTCCGAGGCAGTTATTCGCTTGGTCCCTGGACCCAATTACGCCGGCGAACAGACCGATGAGCTGGTAAAGAGACTCCAATCAATTATCCCCCAACCCATCGAGTTCTCGATTGATATAACGGATCAGTTGGATACCGGAAGCGTTAAACAAAAAGCAATTGAGTCACTCGTGTACAAGAAGGCCCAGGAAGGGGCTAATACCGATGCCTAGCACTGGCGGCGCTTCCCAGCAGGGGCTCTGGAGACGGCTGGCACCTTGGGCGGTCGGTATCTTGATGCTGTTGGGATTAGTCCTCGTTGTTGACTTGAACGAGGTACTCGATGCCATGGGCAAGGCCAACTTGGCCGTCTACTTGCCCCTGTCAATGCTCTTCATCTTGATTTGGCTTTCAATCGAAACCCTGAACCTCTCATCACTACTCAAGAGATTTGGTTATACGCGTCCTCTATCTGAACTTGCTGCCGTACGTGCATATACCTATCTACTGATGGTTCTGAATTACAACCTTGGAGTAGGTGGGATCGCCCTTTATCTTCGTTCAACCGTTGGGGTTCCGCTGGCCGAAGCATCGAGTCTCATGCTCTTTTATATGTATGCGGAACTCGTGTCACTCACGGCAATGTGTGTTGTTGGTGCTGCTATCTTCGGAAGCGGCCACCACGTAGGAACGATTGCTCTCATCGCCTTGGCCTTCTTGGTCGGCTCCACAATCCTCATTTATTTGTACAGAAGGTTTGGCAATCATTTACCTCGCGGCCTTGGAGAACTCAGTGCACTTGCGAGCTTCAGGCAAGCATCACTGGCTACTTATGCCAACGTCATCATTGGGCGAGGTTTTTACTTTCTGGCCTTCATAGTCTTTTTTTACTTAGCACTCCCAACCTTTTCGGTTGATGTGCCATTCACCGCGCTGCTCGTCCTTGTACCTGCCATCTTCTTCATTGGAAACTTGCCGATCAGCGCTGCTGGTTTAGGGACCATGCAAGCTGCGATGCTGTTCTTCTTTGCCTCCTATGGATCGGAGGCAAATATCGCAGCTTTCAGCATTGTCTACAGTGGGACCTTGATACTCCTAAGACTTCCGCTAGGTCTTGGTGCCTCAGTTCGGCATTCAAGTTTGATATTTGGTCCACGTAAAGCATTGGAAGAACCACTTATAGATGTGAGAGAATCGTCAGACGAGAAAGTCGCTCTTTCGATTCATCAGGACGCATTAATCGACTACAACAACGCGAGGCAACAGTGAATCTAATCAGTTCAAGAGTTAGTAAATTGAATCGACGACGCAACAAGGTCGTGGTTTCTGCTTTTCTTATGCTGGGACTCTTGGTCGCCGGCCCAATGGCCGAAGCTTGTGACGTGGCAGTTATCTCCAAAGCCACTTCCAACACCGCTCGACCAATCATCTGGAAGAATCGTGATGATTCCAACAGCTATTTCCAAGGAATACGTTCCTATCCGGCTGTTGAAGATGATATTGGTGCACACACCTGCATTGAGGAAGTTGTATACCTTATTAACTCACCAATCTGTGGTGGTGGGGCAAACGAATCTGGATTCGCCGTTCTCAATGCCAGTGTCTATTCCGACACGACTGTTGAGGAACTACTAAACGTTGATGTCGCAATCATGAAGAAGGCGCTTCAAACCTGTTCTCGAGTGACGTGTTTAGAAAATCTCATCGAGCATTGGAATGACGCTCCCAATGCAGTATCTGTCATAAGCTCAAACTTTGTCGCTATGGATGCTCAAGAAGGAGTTATCTTGCTTGAAGCCCACAGCGGCATCGGAACCAAACCTGACGTGTTCAGAGTTGATGCAAATGAAACCGGTACTGCCAATCACACGAACTTCAACCGATTTATCGACAACCCTGGCATCGAACGCAAGGACCGAGCGACTGCCCTGCTAACTGAACTCGACACCACGGATCAGATGACCCCGGCACGTGTCATGAGCACTGTAGCCAAAGACATTTGTGGTGCCACTCCTATTGTGGACCCACTCGCCGTTCCGACAAATCTGTGTATCAGCAGGGCCCAAACAACTGCCTCTGTAGTAATCGAAGGCGTTACCCCTGGCATGGACCCTCGATTGACCACAATGTGGGTGAATCTCGGTGAGCCCTCTGTCGGAGTTTTTGTACCAACGTTCCCTGCTGCCAAAGTTGTTCCATCGAAGATGGCATCAAACAATGTCTTTGGTTATGCGGCTTTCAACCTTGCAACTGTTGATAAGGAACTTTGGCTCTACGACAACAACGGAGCCGTCAACAGCATCTTGCCTGTTCCTTGGATGGACACCCATATAAATATGACCAAACTCGCTGCCCTGCAGCCGGTCGTTCAACCGATTGAAGACGACATGGTCGCCAAAGCAAACACCTTTGTCAATCAGATGATTGCAAACCCTTCTCTCATCACCCCCGAAAACTTGGCAAGCTTTGGCCAAGCCACAACTGAGGAAGCCTTTTCCCGCTATACAGATATAAATTTCGGGGCTGGGGTTATTGATCCAAACGCCTTCATTAGGTGGTCAATCAAGTCTCTGAGTAAGCAGATCAAGATCGTCCAAAATATCCGTACTGGTATTGAGGTCAACAGGCGGTATCTGAAGAGCCAGATTCCTCTTGAGGCTGCTGCTCTCGCAGAACTCATCCGCAAGGCAACTGTCCTGAAGACCAATACCCCATAGGTCGAGCCCTTAGATAACGCCGCCTTTTGTGAGTGCCATCACGTCTAGCACTCTGTCTAGTTCTTCACTGGACATAAGGCGGCGTTTGAGGACTATCTCGCGGATAGAAAGTCCTGTCTTTGTCGACTCCTTAATGATCTTGGCGGCTTCTTCGTATCCGATATAAGGATTGAGCGAGGTCCCAATCGAAGGCGACGACTCGGCATAGGTCTTGCAGCGTTCTTCGTTAGCTTTGATGCCGGCAACGCACTTATCTGCAAACGAAACGCTCACTGTCGAAAGCAGACGTATCGACTCGAGCAGATTGCGAGCCATCACCGGCATCATCACGTTGAGCTCAAGGTTGCCCTGCGACCCACCAAATGAAATTGCAGCGTCATTACCGATTACCTGAGCTGCGACTTGGCAGACAGCTTCGGGCAGCACCGGATTTACCTTCCCCGGCATGATCGAGGAACCAGGTTGGAGGTCAGGGAGAAATATCTCCGCAAGGCCTGTCCTTGGACCGCTCGACATCCAGCGCAAGTCATTTGCAATCTTGACCAGCGAGACAGCCACCGTGCGAAGCTGGCCAGAAGTTTCAACAAGGGCGTCACGAGCCCCTTGTGCTTCAAAATGATCACGCGCCTCAGATAACGGAAGGCCTGTTTGTTCTACAAGTTTCTTAATCACCGACCGAGCGAAGCTCTTGGGTGCATTGATACCAGTACCAACAGCAGTACCTCCCAAAGGCAGCTCACCCAGACGAGGAAGAACCGATTGAAGACGCTCAATTCCATATTCGATCTGAGATGCATACCCAGAAAACTCCTGACCCAAGGTGACAGGAGTGGCATCCATCAAGTGCGTCCTTCCTGACTTAACAACTTTTGAAAAGGCCCTAGCTCTGCTCCTGAGGGTCTTGGCAAGATGCTCAAGCGAGGGAATCAGATCAACAACGATTGCCTCCGTAGCAGCAACGTGGATTGCCGATGGGAAAACATCGTTCGACGACTGTGAGGCATTCACATGGTCATTTGGATGAACAGCTCGTCCCAGGCGTTCAGAGGCCAAAAATGCGATTACCTCGTTTGCATTCATGTTTGAAGACGTTCCTGAACCTGTCTGATATACATCGACCGGGAACTGATCATTCCACTTTCCGGCCGCAACCTCAGCTGCCGCAGAGAAAATGGCGTCACCAATCTCTTTGTCAACCTTTGGGACATCTTTGAGACGTGCATTTACCGGAGCTGCTGCGCCCTTGATAAGCGCCAATGCACGAATTAAGCGAGCTTCGATAACAAGACCCGATATTGGGAAGTTCTCAACGGCGCGTTGGGTCTGGGCTCCCCAACAAGCTGAGGCAGGAACACGGACTTCTCCCATGGAGTCGTGCTCGATTCGAAATGATTCGTCAGATTTCGTGGTCATGACATGACGCTAGCAACTTAATTCAAAGCAACTGAGATCGGCAGAGATTGCCCTAATCGCCTCGGGCTCAAAGGGTCTAGGATGCTGTAAAGCCATCGTAGGTGAAGGGAACAGGACTCAAAGCAGTGAGGAAAAGCCCAATCAATCGAGCTTTGAGCGCCATCGTCTCCCTTGGGCGTAAGACCACCGCGCCTCTCGCAGTTGATACCGAGATTGGCGCCCTCCTCGCAACAAGTCCCGATGCTCTCATCATCCATGCCGAGAAATCAGGGGAGATCCTCGCCGCCAATAAGGCAGCAATAGATCAGTATGGCTGGAGCCTTGAAGAGCTTCGAGAAAAGACCATCATGGATCTTGCATCAGAAGGCGACCGTGAGCCGATGTCTGATGCGTTCTCAAATCAATTAGGCAGCCTTGTCCATGTGGGCGAATGGCAACATCGCCGAAAAGACGGGACGACCTTGTGGGTCAGTACCACTACCCAACCACTTGTTTATGAAGACCATCCTGCTCGTCTTGTCATTGCTCATGATGTCACCCATCGTCACACCACCCTTGAAGAACTTACCCACCAGGGAACCCATGACACCTTGACTGGCCTACCCAACCGCATGCTCTTTTCTGATCGGTTGAACAATGCCCTCGCAAGATCTGCTCGCGGAAATAAGTATTTGGCAGTGTTGTTTTGTGACCTCGATCGTTTCAAAGTTATTAACGACACAATGGGTCACCGAGCCGGAGACACCTTGTTGCAAACAGTAGCCAGACGGCTCCGCGAGTCGGTACGACAAGGTGACACTGTTGCACGCTTTGGTGGTGACGAATTTGTCATTCTTGCGGTTGATCTGGCCAACGACGTCGACGCTGTAGCGGTTGCCGAGCAATTAACCAAAGCGATGCAAGCGCCTCTTTTACTTGAGGGCCAAGAGATCGTCATTGGCGTCAGCATTGGTATTGCAGTTGGAAATGCAGAATCTCATACTGGCGAGGCATTGCTCCGCGATGCAGATACAGCCCTCTATCGGGCCAAAAAGGCCGGGCGCGCACGCCATGAACTCTTTGACGCAGATCTTCGTCGCCAAGCCAAAGAGCGAGTTAGTACTGAGTCATCTCTACGTCGTGCGCTTGAAGAGAGTGAACTGTTGTTGCACTACCAGCCAATCATCTCCCTCGACACAGGTGAAATAACTGGAGTCGAGGTTCTGATGCGTTGGGAAACCCCGACGGGTGAACTCTTAAAGCCACAGGACTTCATGACCGTGGCAGAAGAATCTGGGTTGATCGTGCCAATTGGAATAACCATGCTTGATCAGGCCTGCACACGGGCCGGCAATTGGAGAAAACGGATGCCAGGATCTCCGACATTGTGGGTGAACCTGTCTGCTCGACAGCTAACTGCTCCTGGTTTTATTCAATCGGTTTCGGAGTCAATTGAGTCTTGGCTTCCGTCACCCGAAGCCTTGGGTTTTGAAGTTACCGAATGCGACCTCGACCCCTCTGACGAATTAGTTGAAAATGTTGTACGTGAGCTTTCAGAGATTGGGGTACGTATTGCGATTGATGACTTCGGCACCGGATACGCCTCTCTCTCTTATCTATGGCGCTTTCCTGCAGATGTCATAAAGATTGATCAGTCCTTTGTGGCCCGTTTAGGTGAAGACCGCGAAGCAACTGTGATCGTTTCGGCTATGACCCAATTAGCTCGATCGCTGGGCAAAGAGGTGGTAGCCGTTGGAGTAGAGACCGACAATCAACTATCTCGGCTGCGGCGAATTGGCTGTGATGGAGCTCAGGGTCATTTGTTCGCGCCACCTGCGCCCGCCGAAATCATTGAACAGCTGTTTATGACCTGACAGATCCTTGGCTGAAAGGACCCAAACCTTCTTTGCATGCCGTAATTGTTACCAAGTCTGAAGCTCTGTCTACCTCGATGTCATTGTTGGATTTGGCCCACTTATCAAATGCATCGCCAAGCTCATCGAGGTCTCTCTCGGTGTCGCCTTTAAAGCTTGCCCGTATACACGTCTGAGAGCCCTGCCTCCACGCCACGTACCAGTCTCCTCCCCAACCGTTGGTGGCTGCATCAATCTCTTCTTGCGAATCAAGAACGTCAGTAAAGATTAGACCTAGAAAGTACTGCCCGAATGATCCCTGATCTATCTGAGTGCCGTCTGAGGGAGGGGGCTCGACTGCAATTGCACCCTCGCCTTCGATATAAAGCTGAGGGTTAAGAAGTTGTTCGCTAGTTGACGGTGGGTTCTCGAATGCAGCCGCAAGCTTTTTATTTCCGAAATGTCGAACGATCGTGTCTACCAATTCTTCCCCCACGACATATGGGAAACCAATGAGATCAGAAATCACCCAAGAGATATCCAATTCGATGTCTGATCCAAATCTTTGCTCTTCTCTTGTTGCCCGAGATCTTTCTGCAGAACTGAGAGATTTTCGATAAGCAGACTCAACCGACAAAGCACTGCCTTCGACAAGAGCTGAAAAACCGAGGCCGCGTTCATCGTCTGCATCCAGCAAATCTTGACGGTCGATGTTATAGACCTGGTCATCTAGCGCATGCGTTAGTTCGTGCACCAAGGTGAGTCGCACAAATGGAGTGGCTTCTAAGCCCCTTACAACAAGTTCGTCAGCCTCTGGATCATAAAAACCAAGAACTGCTTCTGCCAGAAACTTGTTCAAGTCATCGAAAAGCTTTCCATTGGACTCGATCAGTCCCAATACGCCGAGAAGCTCCTCCATTTTTTCAGTATCTGCTCGGTCTTCTTCCGCATCTTCCAAAAGACGTTTTATAAAAGCTTCCTCATCTAAAAGTTCAACTTTGACCGGACGCACAAACTTCAATGATCTTTCAGTTTCAACGAAGCCTGATAGCTCATCAACAAGTGCTTTTAATAACTGAGCACCTGTCTTCTTGGGCGGGCTGTCTTCTGCAAGAAGCAATGAAGAAACCAACCCAGCCACTATCCCAATCACCACAAGAGACCCGACCACGCGCACCCAAAGCGGAGAGCGCCTGTCATTTACGTCCCCTTGTGCAAGGACGTGGAGGTTGTGATCTGATGGGCCTTCTGGGGGAACCCAGCTCATCGGATATTCCTTATGGAACTGGCGGTGCAGTTATTGCAACCGGTTGAGGAGTAATCGAAGTGGGTACGTCCGTGAGGCCTGTTTGAGGAGCGATAGAAGGTGGAACGAGCGCCACAGTGGTGGAAGGCGTCGTTAGATCAACTGGCAGGCTGGTCTCTGGAACAGGAACCGTTTCCTCGGGAGGAGCGGGAGGTTTAATGGTGATGTATTCGGTGCCGCCCCCCGGACCAGGTGGGGACACTCCTACCACGTGGACTGGGTCGCCCTTTGCAACAAGGCTTGGGAAGTAAGAGGCAATGTGCATGGGGATTCTGATGCACCCGTGAGACGCCGGGTGCGTGGGCACCGAACCAGACCCATGTACGGCGATACCGCTAGCCGTAAAGTAGACCGGGTTGTACAGCTTGCCAAGACGCGATTCACGCCAACCTGAATAGCGCCACATAAAATTAAAATCGCCCGTAGGGGTACGAGCGATCTGGCACGATCCGTTGACACAATATTTACGGCCTGATCCTGTAGAAACAGTTGAGATCAAACGGACTTTCCCATCCTTATAGAGAATGAGCACTTGACGAGTCAGATCAATTTCCAATCGATTGGCTGCTCCCCCGTCTACCAATGGTGTAACCGTGAGTCCTTCGGCAAGAGCAGCCGCGACTTCAGCGTTGACAACACCGGTTGCGAGCATTCCTTTGAATTTTTGAAATCCCTCAACTGCATATCGCATTGCCAGGCCAAACGAACCATCTAGTTTCCCTGGATCAAAGCCCAACTCGACCAAACGATTTTGAACTGCCAACACATCATCACCCTTCGCTCCCTGGGCGAGATCGGCCGTTAGGATAATCGCTGGAGTGTACGGGGCAACGGCGATTGTCGTTGTTGTCGTACTTGTCGTTGTAGAACTAACAGCAGAAGTTGGGCTGGACGCGCTAATTGATGATGAATTTTGAGTTTTGGAACTCGCCCCCGCAGGATAGTCGTACTCAACCGCAGTCGCTCCGTATGCTCCCCCCGCAGCAAGAATCAGCATCAATGTCGCAATAATTGATTTGGGCTGAATTGACATAAATCTTAATCTTTCACAAATTAGGGCTGAGGGCAGGGAACCCGCATACTCAGTGCCAGCGGCGGGATTCGAACCCGCATGCCCGTAGGCAGTTCGTTTTAAGCGAACCGTGTCTGCCCTTCCACCACGCTGGCTGATGAAACTGATTAATAACCATAGGCCTTATGGGCTGGTGGGATACTTCTCTGGATCTAATTCGATAACCTCGTCTGCCAACTCAATGCGATCTCTGCCCATTTCTTTCGCTCTGTAAAGAGCGGCGTCGGCGCGAGCAAATGTTATTGGTGGAGAATCACCCTTGTGATGAAGAGCCAGGCCTGCAGAAAAAGTAGTGATGGGAAGAGAATCTCGCCAGATCTCTCGCAACTTTGATCCCACACGCTGTGCTCCATCAAGACCCGACCTCGGTAAAACAAGAGCGAATTCTTCTCCCCCGTATCGCGCCACAACGTCACCCTTACGTGCTACTTCCTCAAGAGAGCGGGCAAACGAGATGAGGGCTTCATCGCCTCTCGCATGACCCAAGGTGTCATTAACCGACTTAAAGTGATCTAGGTCGAGAAGAATCAGTGCGTCGTCGGCTGCCAGATTCTCGAGTGCACGTGAAAATGTGCGTCGGTTTGCCAAGCCCGTCAAAGGATCGGTTCCTGCTTCTTGTTGAAGATCAACAAGGGTCTGAATTCTGTCCAAGGCGTGACCAAGTTCTTCAGACAACAATTCAGCAGCAGTCTTGGCCACGTCATCTAGCACTCGTAGGTGACCTTGCCATACGACGACAATCGCACCAAGACGACCTCTTACGCTGGGAATTGGCACATACAGAGCAGATGCTCCAGGCACCAGTCCTACGGGACTTGTCGAAATGCCCGTTGGCTCAGAAACATCAGCCACAAAAGTCGATTTGCCAGTTTGAATGGCCTCACCCACCCAACATGGACGCGCGTGTATATCGACCATGATCTCGCCTAGAGGTGCCGAGACATTTTCTTGACCTTGGTTAACCAATATCTCTTCTTTAGCCGAGCTGGGAAGCAAGACAATCGCTGCATTTGCGCCTATCAAATTGACCAACAAACGAGTGGTGTCGTTTACCGCACTTTTTTCATCTGCGCTTGTACGCAAGGAGGTCACAGCATCAAGCAATTGTTCGAGACCCTTTTCAGCACGTTCTTGTCGTCTAATTGAAAGCGCAAGAACCTCACCGGCCAAAACCCATACCGGCAAAGAGGCCATCAAGATCGAAAGGTTCGGAGCGTTATCCACCTGGCTCGAGACGACCAAGTAACCAATCACAATGACCGGCATCATCAATAAAGAGGTCCCCGGAAGCTGGGTAATTCCAATAAATACAAACACGAATGTAACCAATGTCAGGTACTGGCCGATTGCAGGGCCCCCACCGGCAAGACCACCGGCTCCCAAAATGGCTATAGCTGCCACTGGCAATATCAAAGTTGCTCTATGAGGCCAGCGCTTCCACGGCACCAGCGGTGTAAGTACTCCGGCCAAGACCGCTATCGCTGCCCAAGTAGCGAGGCCTTGACGATTTATGGGTTCATCAATGAACCACATCGTTGCAAAGACAGTTGATGCTCCACCGATAAACAGGGTCGCAGCTATTCGAGATGTTCGCGTACGACGGTCGGCATTGACCCCACCAAAGAGCGGACGGTCGAGAACCCGCAGCAAAAACCGCAGCAATGAAGCCGTAGACATACCCCCCAGTATCGCATCTTCAACACCCTGCGTGCAGGTTACGGCAAGTTCCTATTGTTCAGATATCCATCCCTTGTTATTGCGATAGCCATTCTTCCGCCGTAATTGCATAACGGAGATGATCTTCCCAGATGCCATTTATCTCCAGATATCCGACTGCCAGACCTTCTTCACGAAGTCCTAATTTCTCTACCACCCGCCGACTGGCGGCATTCCTCGGGATGATTGCAACCTGAATGCGATGAAGACCGAGCTCTTCAAACGCGTAACTAAGCAATAGGGCCATTGCCTCTGGGACCAGGCCTTGTCCTGCAAAGGATTCGTCTATCCAATAACCAATAGATCCACTTTGGAATGGACCTCTCTGGACGCCACTTAAGTTAATCTCGCCACAAAAACGTCGGTCAAGAAAGATGCCATATCCGTACCCGGTGCCCAATTGGCGCTCGCGCTCACGAGCACGGCATCGCACAAGAAAGCCGTTTCGGGTTTCTATCCCGTCAATCGATGAACTTGGCTGTGATGGCTCCCACTTGAACAGCCAATCCTTATTGGCAAGGCGAACCGATTGCCACTGCGGAAAATCGCTCAGAACAAGAGGGCGCAAGGTAACTCTTTCGCCTCTGAGTGTTGAGCCTGAAACTCGCTCGCCGAGCACCATCAGATGATTTCCCCCAGGGCCGCCAGTAATAGCGAGACGTTGCGCGCCCGGGCTGTATGGCCCATACAACCAATGCGCCACATGCGACCGGCAAACTCACCAAGTCCTCCGCCTATTTCAATGCCGTAAGTAGCTAAAAGCTGAGAGCGAATCTTTGCTTCATCCAAATGTTCAGGAACCCACACCGAAGTCAGCTGGGGAAGCCGATTGGCCTCATTTGCAAACAAAGTAAAGCCAAGCTTTTCAAGCCCATCTTGTAGTTGATCTCCACATGATTGATGACGAGCCCAAGACTGAGCAAGGCCTTCTTCCAGAAC
>CAYGGL010000013.1:0-18919 GCA_964349215.1 uncultured Acidimicrobiaceae bacterium
GTTATCGCCTCTTATCTCGGAGCGGACGAGGCAGCAATCAGTCGTTCTGGTTCAACCACTCCACAGAAAAAGCGGACTACTGGTGCGAGCGCAGCCAAGTCACCTCCAGCCAGTTCGACTACGGCTAAGAGGGTACGAGTCTCGGGACAAACTTCGACGGTGACCAGGCAGCGTCGTACTGCTCCAATAAAGGCAAGGAGAGATGCTGACATAAATCTTGACTAGCGTGAATTAGGATCTGTTTCTAGACATAGAAAATCAATTTTTAAGCTTGCACCCCCCGCAGGCCGTGATGGTGGAAACGCCAGACGATGACGAGTGGGGGAATTGCAATGGTTGGTACTCAGGGAGACCGGGAGAGGCAACAAGGTCTTATTCTTGCCCGGGGATATGTCCCAGCGGCCGTGATATTGGTGGTTCTGGCGTTACTAGTGGCGCTGACACCGTCCAAAGGCGTTGGAGATCGAGTGATGGGACTCGATGTAGGCCAGCCGGGCGATGGTCCGTCGGCTGCCCCGGGGCCTGTAGACGATATTGCCGGTGGCTCTTTGCCTACTGGCAGTCCAGGACCAAGTGCCCCAACTGGCACAAACCCAAGGTCAGGCCCGTCAAATGCCGGTGGCACGGCATCTCCGAGTGCTGAATCGCCTGCGGCTCCTGCATCTGGCGGCGGAACGACTGTTTTGGCAGGCAACTGTGAGGGCGGTACTCGCCAAACAAGAGAACCCTATTCGCCTCCATGTATTACTTACTCCGGTGACAACGGGGGAGCAACCAGTCTGGGAGTAACGGGTGACACCATCACGATTGCATTCAGAGAAGGCAACCTTCCGAGTCTTTATGCAGTAGCGGGTCAAGTGGCCGAGAAGGCAAATATTAAAGACGACGAAGAAAGCGTTCGTCGAACCCTTCAGGCCTACTTTGACTATTTCAATAAGAAGTTCCAGACATATGGCCGCACGGTTAAGCCCGTTTTCTATAAGGGCCAAGGTGACCAGCTGGCCGAGTTCTTCGGTGGGGGAGTTGAGACCGCCAATGCCGATGCATTGAAGGCAGCTCAAGAGGTCAAGGCCTTTGCAGATCTGAGCGCATTGAGCACCCCCTATGCAGAGGCACTTGTGCGTCAAAAGGTCATTGCCCTTCCGCCGATCCATATGTCGAGGCAGTGGTATGAGAAGCAAGCTCCTTATGCCTATGGGGTGTTCATAGATTGCTCAAGACTTCTTGAGTCGGTAATCGACTATGGCCTTAAGCGACTCATTGGATTTAAGGCTCGTTATGCAGGTGATCCCTCCTATCGCACCAAGGACCGCACCCTCGGTCTAATAGTTCCAGAAGAGCCTTGGTATCAAGAGTGTGCCAATGAGGGCGATCGCCTGTTACAGGTAGCGGGCAAGAAGCTGACAAAGCGCATCAATTACAAGTTGGACTTCACCCGTTTGTCTTCTGATGCCGTTGGCATGGTTGCGCAGATGAAAGATGCGGGAGTAACCACACTTATTTGTGGTTGTGACCCAATTCTTCCTTTGTTCTTGACCACCCAGGCAACTCAACAGAACTACAGACCTGAGTGGGGAGTAGTTGGCACGGCGCTTACAGACGTTGACCTATTGGGCCAGATCTATGACCAAGAACAGTGGCGACACGCTGCCGGCATCAGTTTTCTCGACGATATCTATAGAGGGACCAAGACTGAGTCTTATAGGACCTATAAAGAGATCCGCAATGACGAACCTGCATTTATTGCTCCGGTTCTCTATTACCCGGTTCTGATGTTCTTTATCGGCGTCCATATGGCCGGTCCTAATCTCAACCCCTCGACTTTCGAACAAGGACTTTTCAATTATCCAGCGGCAAGTGGAGAAACGGGGACCTGGAGCTTTGGTCCAGGTGATCGAACGGCAACCGACGACGCTCGTGAGATGTATTACGACCCCAAGGCGGTTAGTCCGTTCAACGACGAGCCCGGGCGATATGTCAAGACCCTTGACGGCCAGAGATACACAACGAATTGGCCGGCCGGAGAGGCGGTATTCCCAATTGAACCATAGATCCCAACCCAAGACCCAAGGTTTACTACTTGGGGGCTATGCCCCCGCAGTAGTAGTGGCGGTAACTCTAGCGTTGCTGGTTCTATTAGTGCCGAGCAAGGCGCCGACCGACTCAAGAGTCATGTCCGATAACACCCCTAATCCCGAAACCGGGCAGTCTCCTTCAATTCCAGATTTGTCACTTCCACAAGTAGGAACGTCACCACAACCAGAGGTCGGGACTCCTGGGACTAGCCCACGTAATACCGGGTCAAATAACGGCGGCGGACCTTCCGGCGGTGGCGACTTGATTGCTCCTCCATCTGGAAGTGGCGCATTGGCGATTGCGGATAGCTGCGAAGGCGGTGCACGTCAGACAAAAGAACCATACTCGCCTCCATGCATCACATTCACAGGGGACAACGGGGGGTCTACTAGTCAAGGAGTTACAGGCGACACCATCACGGTTGCTTTCCGAGAGGGGAACCTGCCAAGTATTTATGGAGTAGCTGGGAAGGTGGCCGAAAAGGCGAATATCAAAGATACGAATGAAGACATTCGCCGCACCATTCAGACTTATTTTGACTACTTCAACAAGAAGTTTCAGCTCTATGGAAGAAAGGCAGAAGTTAAGTTCTTTTCCGGACAGGGTGATCAACTTGCCGAGTTCTTTGGTGGCGGAGTTGAGGCAGCAAATGCTGATGCCCTAAAGGTTGGACAAGAAATAAAAGCTTTCGCTGATCTAAGTGTTTTAAGTACTCCATATGCAGAAGCACTTGTACGTCAGAAAGTTATTGCAATGCCAACTGTGCATATGTCGAAGCAATGGTATTCCAGGAATGCACCTTATGCATGGGGCGTTCTTATTGACTGTACAACTCTTACAGAAACAATTGTTGATTACAGCCTTAACCGCCTAATTGGATTTAAAGCCCGTTATGCAGGAGACCCGGCCTACAGGGAACAAGATCGAAAAATTGGACTTATTGTTCCAGAGGAATCTTGGTATCAAGAGTGTGCTGATGATGGTGAACGCAAGATAAAACAAGCTGGAAGTTCTTTTACCCATCGCATTGATTACAAGCTTGATTTTGCGAGACTTTCGTCAGATTCTGTCGGGATGGCAGCTCAAATGAAGGACAAAGGCGTAACTACCTTGATGTGTCTATGCGACCCAATTCTTCCATTATTTTTAAGTACCCAGGCAAGTCAGCAGCAATATAAACCAGAATGGGTTGTAGTTGGTTCAGCTTTGACAGATGTAGATTTATTAGGGCAAATATATGATGCTGAACAATGGAGACATGCCTTCGGATTCAGTTTTCTTGACGATGTATTTTCAAATATAAATGCTGAGGCTTATCGGACTTATAAAACTATTAGAAGTGACGAGCCGGCATTTGTTTCTCCCGTCCTTTATTACCCGATCTTGATGCTGTTTCTCGGGCTTCAGATGGCAGGGCCAAATCTCAACCCCAATACATTCCAAGATGGCCTTTTCAGATATCCAGCAACTGGTGGCGAGACCGGGGTATGGAGCTTTGGCCCTGGAGACTACACCGGCACGAACGATGCTCGGGAGATCTTTTACGATCCGAACACAGTCAGCCCCTTCAACTTCGAAAAAGGCAGGTATGTCAAGACTTTGGGGGGCAATCGGTACGTCAATAACTGGCCCGCAGGCCCCGTGGAGTTTCCAATCGAACCCTGATTGTTGAAATAAACTTTCATTTTCTACTTGACCAGGCGGTCAAGTAGACGCGAAAGTAACCAAGTCGCAGAACATCTCTGCACATTCAAGGAGGACATCGTGGCTGAAACTTTTCTTTCTGATGCCTGGTTCGCTGAGGTCGAGAAGCTCCGCGCTGAGGCGCCGGAGCCACCTGCGGCTCTCAAGGACCTGGTTCTTAACATCGTGGTTCAGGGTGGACCTGACGGCGACCGTGAGATTCACATCGCTGCAGGCAATTTCGAGCAAGGTCTTGCCGACGGCGCTCCCACCAAGCTGAGCGTTCCTTATGACATTGCCAAGTCAATGTTTATCGATGGCAACCAGCAGGCCGCCATGCAGGCATTCATGTCAGGCCAGATCAAGGTCGAAGGCGACATGAGCAAGCTTATGGCAATGCAGAGCGCAGGCTCACCAAGCCCTGAACAGACTGCATTCCAAGAAAAGATCAAGGCACTTACTGCTTAATCGATTCTAAAACTGAGAAAGAGGCCAGGTGCTTGCACCTGGCCTCTTTCGCGTAACAACTTATGCTTGCATCTACATGAGGTGAGGCATGAGAAGGCCCATTTCCTCCATGGCATTTGCGGGCACCGAGTAGCCGTCTTCGGCCCGAATCTGGTCGAAGTTGTCACGGACATCTTCCAACGAGAGATCTGCCTTGAAATATCCAGGTGTCACTCCGATGAATACTCGAGCCACTCGTCCACCACCAACCGAATAGATTTCACCGGTTACCGGACAATCCTCATGCGCCAAGAAGGCCACGATTGGAGTTACGAGTTGTGGATCTAGCTTTGCGGCCATTGGGCCCATCAGCTCTTCGGTCATACGGGTACGTGCCCCGGGAGCAATTGCGTTGGCCTTGATGTTGTACTTGGCGCCCTCGGCTGCAAGTACTCGAGTGAAACCAACGAGGCCCATCTTGGCTGCGCCATAGTTGGTCTGGCCGAAGTTCCCGAAGATGCCGGCGGCGGAGGAGGTATTGATGACTCGTCCATATCCCTGCTCGCGCATTTTGATCCAGGCAGGCTTGGTTACATAGAAAGCTCCACGTAGGTGAACGTCGAGCACTGGATCCAAGAGTTCGGGGGTCATGTTGTTGAATGACTTGTCACGCAAGATGCCCGCGTTGTTGATGACAATGTCCACTCGACCAAAGGCGTCGATTGCGGTTTGGACGATGCGCTCTCCACCTTCAACTGTGGCAACGCTGCTGTCGTCAGATACCGCTACGCCACCGAGGGCCTCTATCTCTTTGGCAACCGTTTCTGCCGGTCCTGCGCTTGCGCCCTGTCCATCGACCGAGCCACCGAGGTCGTTGACAACAACCTGTGCGCCGCGTGAGGCAAGCAACAGCGCATGCTCGCGGCCTAGACCGTTTCCGGCACCGGTGATGATTGCTACTTTGCCGTCAAAACTCATGTCGGCCATGTCGTCTCCTTCATTTTGTAAGTCTTGCTTGTGTTCAGGGCAGATCTGCCTGTAGGGAGATATTGCCTTCTTTGGGTATTGCTGCGCCATTGCAACGTAAAATTTATTGGGCAAAGCGAGTTCGAATACTAAGTTGCATTTGCCCTCAAGGCCCTAAGCGGGTGACGATGGGGGAACGTTGACTTAGGGGAGGAACCGCCATGCGCACACGTCTTACAGAGATTCTCGGTGTAGAGCACCCAGTGATGCTCGCCGGCATGGGTGGGGTTTCTTACTCAAAACTTGTTGCTGCTGTTTCAGAAGCGGGTGGCTTCGGATGCATGGGGGCATCGACAATGCCGCTTGATGAAATGGTCCAAGAGATGAAAGACGTGCAAGCTGCGACGAGCAAGCCTTATGGAGTCGATCTGTTGACTGCAATGCCCGGCAGCATGGTTGCTCAGGTCGAGCAAATCATTGCTCATGGGGCAAAGGTATTTGCAGCCGGGCTCGGTGTACCTCGCGAGGTCGTCGAACTGTGCCATGAGAATGATCTGGTTGTTGTAAACATCTGCGGCAAAGTCCAACACGCGATTAAGGCCGTAGCTGCCGGATGTGACGTCGTTGTTGCTCAGGGAACCGAAGGTGGTGGCCATACCGGAACAGTCGCCGGCATGGCTCTTATTCCACAGGTTGTTGATGCGGTAGGCGACAAGGTGCCAGTAGTGGCCGCCGGTTCTATCTTCGATGGTCGTGGCTTGGCCGCAGCCCTGGCTTTTGGAGCCGATGGAGTATGGGTGGGAACCCGCTTTATAGCGACGCCTGAAGCTCGTGCGGTGTCGGGATACAAAGAAGCACTTATCAACACGAGTGAAGATGGCACAGTCATTACCAGGGCATATACGGGCAAGACTCTTCGTGCCGTTCGCAACGAGTACAACTCTTGGTGGGAAAACCACACTGACGAGCTGCAAGCATTTCCGATGCAGGTAATGCGCTCTATGCAAGATGGCGCCATGCACCTGGGGGCAGACGAGAACACGCCTGATATTGATCCCAACAAAGAGTGCTACCCGGCAGGGCAAGGTACTGGTGGCATCACCGACATCGTGCCTGCCGGTGAACTTGTTCATCGCATGGTCGCCGAGGCTGAACAAGCTATTGCAGGCATGGCCAAGTACGTCTAGCGCAATTTGACCAAAGACGGTGCTGTTCCAGAATATTTACTGCCTTTAGAGGCGATTGCTCAAGAGCCGATTGAGCCGCGCGATCACGCCCGCCTACTTGTAGATATGGGCCCTGACCATGTGACTCATCAACGGGTCGAACATAGACAGGTACGGGATCTTCCCGAATACATAAACGACGGTGATGTCATTGTCGTTAACGATACGAAGGTGCTTCCTGCCAGGCTCTTGGGCCGGAAAGATACAGGGGGAGTGGTTGAGGTTTTTTTACTTGAACCCAACCAAGCTCTCGATCAAGGCGGACATACACAAGAGTGGAAGGCGATGGTCCGTCCCGGAGCAAGGGTCGCTCCTGGGACACAGCTAAACATCGAGGCGGGCCCGGGCGAAATAAGTCTCTCAGTGGAGGTCGGCGAACGCCTTGAAGACGGGCTTCGTATGGTTCGTCTTTTTAGTCAAGGTGCAGATGTGCTCGAGGACATTAGCCATTGCGGACAGATTCCTTTGCCGCCTTATATCAACACTGTTCTTGAAAATCCTGATCGTTATCAGACGGTTTATGCGAGGGTGCCTGGGTCAGTCGCAGCTCCAACGGCGGGTTTGCACCTGACGGAAGATGTGCTTAAGCGATGCAGGCAAAAGGGAGCAAAGATCGCAACCGTCGATCTGGCTGTCGGCCTCGGAACCTTTCGTCCCGTAACCGCCGATCTTCTAGCAGATCACCACATGCATGAAGAGCGATTTTCGGTGCCGCTCGAAACAATGGAGGCATGCAAGGTTGCAAAAAGAGTTGTGGCAATCGGTACTACATCTGTGAGGGCACTTGAGTCTGCAGCTGCTACCGGCTCGCTCACGGGGCGAACAAGTCTATTTATTTCGGGTGACTATAAGTGGCAGATGGTAGATGTCTTAATGACGAACTTTCACCAGCCTCGCTCTACTTTGCTTGCGATGATCGAGTCATTCATTGGCACTAGATGGCAAGAGCTCTATTCGATTGCTCTTAGCGAGGGGTATCGCTTCTTGTCCTTTGGTGACGCAATGCTTTTGAGCCGCAGACATTCTCACGTATGAGTTGTTGATATGAGCTCTCGCATAGAAATTATTGCTGAAGATGGCGCAGCGCGCTCTGGAACAGTGACCACTGAGCGAGGAACGTTCTCAACTCCTTGCTTTATGCCCGTAGGCACTCGCGGCACGGTGAAATCATTGACCTCTATAGACCTTGAAGATCAAGGCGTCGAGATCATGTTGGCCAATACGTACCATCTGATGTTGCGCCCTGGAGCAGATGTTGTCTCGGCTCTTGGTGGTCTGCATGACTTCATGGCATGGCCTGGCCATGTGCTGACTGACTCGGGTGGATACCAAGTTTTTTCGCTCAATCCCAAGGTTGATGATGATGGGGCGGTCTTTCGTTCAACTTATGACGGCTCTGAGCACAGACTTAGCCCCGAAGGGGCGGTGCAAGTACAAGAGGCACTCGGGGCCGATATTCAGATGGTGCTTGATGTTTGTCCACCATGGCCGGCGACCCCTAAAGTCTTGCGTGAGGCGGTCGATCGCAGTGCGGCATGGGCCGCTCGGGCCAAGGCTGTTCATCATAGAGAGGGTCAGTCTCTATTTGGCATCGTCCAAGGTGGCGTTGATCTGGAGCTTCGAGCGCAGAGCGCAATACGCACAGTCGATATTGGATTTGATGGCTATGGAATCGGCGGCCTTTCTGTTGGCGAGCCTCGCGACGCAATGTTGCCGGCCCTGTCGGCTGCGCTCGAGCACGTCCCAAAGGACGTCCCTCGTTATCTGATGGGAGTCGGTGACCCCATAGGTTTGGTTGAGGGAGTTGCACTGGGTGTTGACATGTTTGATTGCGTGCTGCCAACCCGTTTGGCTCGTCACGGCACTTTGTTGAGTTCAGTTGGCAAGGTGAAGCTTCGTCGGGCGGAGTACATGAAAAGCGATGAGCCGCCAGACCCCAATTGTCACTGCCCGGTATGCACCAGATGGTCAAAGGGCTACCTTCGTCACCTATTGATGGTTGGCGAGGCGAGTGGCGCACGCCTTTGCACGCTTCATAACTTGAGCTGGACCATTCAGCTCATGAGAGATATGCGCGCTGCGATCGTAAACGGCTCTTTCGAGGCCTTTCGTAGGGATATTTTGGCTGTCTGGGGTCCGTAATCTAAGAGCAAAAAATCTGTGACGTATAGAGCTAAGCCAACCGCGTGAAGGTGACATTTGTCATAATGTCGAAATGACATCTTGTGAAGTGTCGTAGCCGCTGGGGTTGCATTCACATCTACGGAAAGGTTGAGCACAAGATGCGTATTAAAAAATTACTACCCGTCGTTGCGCTGTTTTCTTTGGGATTCGCCACCACGGGCTGCAACATTTCCTTTGGTATAGGGACACCTCCTGGTGGAGATAGCTCTGGGGTTCCGCCAGTGACCACACTCCCACCTATAACGGTTCCGCCAGTTACGACGGTTGTCCCCACGACCTCAGTTCCTCCTACCAATAGCGGTGGTGGCTTTTTTGACTGGTTCGGTGACGGAGATGATGGAATTTTAGATGGCCTTTTCAGAAGGTGACATCCGTCATAGTGTCGAATACTAAAAGTGCTTAGTCAATTACTAATTGAAGTTATGGCAAGGCAGGGTAGTTGCTGGGAAATGCCGCTACATGCGGCCTAACAATGAATGGAGAAATACAATGAATAGAAAGATTCGTCGTCTGGGTCCCGTGGTTCTGCTTGCGGGCCTAGGCGTAGTCGCATCAGGTTGTGGAATCAACACCGGTCTGGCTGGACCAAATCTTGAAGGCGGAGGAGTCAGTTTTGATCCCGTCGTCTATACCCCAACCGATATCACCCTTGATCAAAATGGACTTGTTGTTACTGGTCCAAGCATCGATCCAGGTGGGGTAAACATCGACATTCCTACGCTTAACACCGGTAATATCTGGTTCAGCATCATTTAATATTGACTTAGCTATATCTGTATCTAGAGCGTGAAATGTAGGGCGCATCCAAGTGGATGCGCCCTACATTTTTTTTGAAAGTGCCCTGGCACACAAAGATGCACGAGCTCGCGATAAGGTCTGCGCCGATGCGTAGACCGCTTGTTATTTCTCTTGTTCTCATCCTCCTTACGGCCTTTGGCTCGCTCGCTGCGACCATCGCCGCCGGAAATTCCCCTGAGCTTGGACTTGACCTACAAGGCGGAGCTTCAGTTGTGTTGCGTCCTACAAAAAAGACTAGTGACGACAAAATCGATCAGGCCATCGAGATCATAAGAAGTCGAGTTGACGCATTAGGTGTGGCCGAGCCCGAGATCTCTCGCCAAGGCGGGGCAATCATCGTGGAACTCCCCGGGGTTAAAGACCAGCGTCGGGCCCTTGCGATCGTAGGCCAAACTGCAGAGCTACGTTTCAGGCCGGTTCTAGACATCCTCCCACCTGAAGACGCACCACCACCCACCACCACCACAACGGCTCCACCCACGACGGTGGCCGGTGCCACTACAACAGTCCCACCATCAACTACCACCACAACCACCACGGTGCTTCCGACTACAAAACGTGAAGAAGACAAGCCCGAGGCCTCGGTGGTACTGCCCGAGCTAGACAGGGAAACAAGAAAAGTCGTACGTCGTTACATGTTGGGCCCTGCTGCCGTCCGGGGCAACGCCGTTTCTTCAGCCAAGGCGCAGTTGAATGGCGCTTCATGGGCGGTAAATCTGAAATTCACAAACGATGGAATCAAAGAGTTCAATGCCTTGGCTGCACAGTGCGCCACACCGGTGCCTGGCGTTTGCTCTCCAGTTGGCGTAAATAGTCAAACTCAACAACCGGCAGGCGCTGTTGCAATCGTGCTCGATGGAGTTGTCGTCTCTGCGCCAACTATTCAAACGGCCAATTTCTCGAAAGACAATGTGCAGATATCGGGCACTTTCACAGAACGGGATGCAACTGATCTTGAGCTGGTGCTTCGCTATGGTTCGTTGCCAGTGGAGCTAAAACAAGAAACCGTTTCAACTGTTTCGGCATCACTTGGTAAAGACTCGTTACGTGCGGGATTGATTGCCGGCGCCATCGGAACCTTGCTGGTATTGACTTACATAATTCTTTATTACCGAGGGCTCGGCCTGGTGGTTCTTGCCGGACTGACCGTGTGGTTCTCGCTGCAATGGTCAATTATCAGCTATCTAGGCATGAAATATGGCCTTGCACTCTCTCTGGCTGGAGCGACCGGCATCATTGTTTCTGTTGGCGTCACGGTCGATTCGTACGTGGTTTATTTCGAGCGGTTGAAAGACGAGATCCGCACGGGCCGTACGATGCGGTCTTCAGTTGAGAAGGGCTTCAAACAGGCCTTTCGGACGATTCTCGCTGCCGATGCCTCGGCCTTTATCGGCGCCGCATTGCTTTATTTATTGACCGTGGGGCCTGTGAGGGGTTTTGCATTCTTTCTTGGACTCTCCACGCTGCTTGACATCGTGGTTGCGTGGTTCTTTACAAGGCCCCTGGTTGCCCTCTTCGCTCGCCGCCAAACTTTTGGGACGGGTCGATTCTTGGGCATCGGCTCCGGTCTCGGATTGAACAAAGCGGAAGTCCGCTTGCGACCAGGAGGGCAAGTCAATGAGTAAAGGTATCTTTGGTCGCCTGTATCGCGGCGAGACTGAATTTGATTTCGTCGGACTGTATAAGCGCTGGTTTCTTATCTCGGGGTTGGTAATAGTGGCCGGCCTTATCTCGCTTGGAACCAGGGGTCTAAACCTGGGCATTGAGTTTGAGGGCGGAAGTTCTTGGGAGGTACCGGGCAGCGTTTCGGTATCAAAGGCTCGCGATGTGTTGGCCGGTGTGGGTCTTGGTAATGCTCAGGTTCAAGTTCTTCGAGGAAGTAGCGGAGATCGTCTCAGAGTGCAGGCAGAGATTGGGTCAAAGGCTGAGGAAAGTGAAGTTACTGACGCACTTGCCAAGCTGTCTGGAAAGCCTATTAATCAGGTTAGCTATACCGAAGTTGGACCTTCTTGGGGAGATGAAGTCACCAACAAGGCAGCTCGCGCTCTAGTGATCTTCTTAGTGGTGATTACGTTGTATATCGCCTGGAGATTTGAATGGAAGATGGCGATTGCCACTTTGGCTGCGCTCTTTCACGACATCTTTGTAACCGTTGGTGTTTATTCCTTGGCAGGGTTTCCGGTAACTCCGGCAACTGTGATCGCAGTTCTCACCATTCTCGGTTATTCCATCTATGACGGAATCGTCGTGTTCGACAAGGTTGATGAAAATGCCAAGAACCTCGTTGTGGGTGGGCGTGTGACTTATAGCCAGATGGTGAACAACTCGCTCAACCAAGTGTTGATGCGCACCCTGAATACCTCGATTACCGCACTCTTACCCATCAGCTCTTTGCTGGTAATTGGCTCATTAGTACTTGGCGCCACGACCCTCCAAGAGTTTGCCCTCGCTCTATTGATCGGCCTGGGGGCGAGTGCTTATTCTTCGATCTTTATAGCGTCGCCGATTCTTGCGCTTCTCAAAGAGCGTGAACCTCGCAATGTTGCAATCAGAGAAAAGGTCGAGGCCTCAGCTGAGCGGACTGTGACTTATGGGCGAAATATGACTTCTGGGCAAACCGAGACTTCGGGCGAACAGGGCGAGACAAAGCCGGAAACCAAGAGCGCGGGCAGGGCCGTTTCGCCAAGCTCTACAGGCACTGCAACAATCGAGCCAAGAGCTCGGAAAAAAGGAAAACGCAAGTAACACACCCAAGGTCACTATCGTTACAAGGGTGCGTGAAAGTGAATTTCGAATTATCCGAGAACGAATTATCCCAGAAACGGTAGATCTTGGCGACTGTTGACCGAGTTCTGCCTTGGCGTCATTCTTCATTGCCGGCTGAAGAAGTGGCACCTCTGTTATCTGTTTACCGATCGCGCCACCCAAAAGCCTCGACTGCTCTGATCAGTCGAGCTTATGCAGAGGCATCTAATGCCCATCAGGGTCAAGTCCGCCACTCGGGAGATCCTTACATTGAACACCCACTGGCTGTTGCAGAGATTGTGGCCAAGCTCAGTCTTGATGACGTAACAATCGCCGCAGCGTTATTGCATGACGCTGTCGAGGACACAACTTTGGAGCTCGACGCGATCGTCTCTTCATTTGGCCCCGACGTTGCTGCGATCGTTGATGGTGTTACCAAGCTAGAGCGTATTCGCTTTGATTCTAAAGAAGCTCAGCAGGCTGCGAGCATGCGCAAGATGCTTGTGGCAATGGCCAAAGATCTTCGTGTTCTGATTATCAAGCTGGCCGATCGCTTGCACAACATGCGCACATTGGCGGCTATGCCTGAGTGGAAACAGCAGCGGACGGCAACAGAGACACTCGATATTTATGCTCCTCTAGCTCATCGTTTGGGGATGTCTGACCTGAAACAAGAGTTGGAAGACCTCTCGTTTGCCGCGTTGTATCCGAAGCGTTACGGCGAGATTGAACATATGGTGATCACTCGAAGTCCTGAACGAGAGATCTATGTGAGCCAGGTGCTTGAGACGGTTCGAAGTTGTCTCAATGCGCTGAATATCAAGGCCGACATAACCGGGCGCCCCAAACATCTTTGGTCGATATACGAAAAGATGGTGGTTAAAGGCCGTGAGTTTGACGACATCTTTGACCTTGTCGGCATACGAGTCGTAGTAGATCGGGTTGAAGATTGTTATGCGGCGCTGGGTTCTATTCATGCGACCTGGAAGCCAATACAAGGCCGCATCAAGGACTACATAGCAATGCCCAAGTTCAATCTCTATCAGTCCCTTCATACGACAGTGGTTGGGCCTCAGGGCAAGCCTTTGGAAATTCAGATCAGAACTCGCGAGATGCATCAAAGAGCAGAGTTCGGCGTGGCCGCTCACTGGGCATATAAAAATGAAATGAGCCAGGCAGATATGGCCTGGCTCGGGCGCATGATTGATTGGCAGTCTGAGACCAGCGACCCTGCCGAGTTCATGGAGACCCTTAAGGTCGACCTAGAACAAGATGAAGTTTTTGTCTTCACCCCCAAGGGCAAGGTCATCACATTGCCTGAGGGATCGACTGCTATTGACTTTGCATATGCGGTTCATACCGAAGTGGGCCATGCCTGTATTGGGGCTCGTGTAGATGGACGCTTGCAGTCATTAGATACGAAGCTGACGTCTGGTGACACCGTTGAGATCTTCACCTCCAAGGTTCCAAGCGGGCCTTCACGAGACTGGTTGAACATCGCCGTTTCGCCCCGCGCTCGTAACAAGATTCGCCAATGGTTTTCAAGAGAGCGTCGTGAAGATGCGATGGAGACTGGTCGCGAAGAGCTGGTAAAGGCTCTTCGTCGAGAAGCCCTTCCGGTACAAAAGCTTCAGTCTTCTGCGCTGCTGGCTGAAGTAGCAGCCGAGTTGAACTATGTAGATCTCGATACTTTGCACATTGCCATTGGCGAAAATCACATCTCGGCAAAGTCTGTAGCGCAACGAGTTGCACGACATCTTCACAGTGGCGAGGGCGAAGAACAGCTACCTACTACTGCTCGAGCTCCACGACGGCGTAATCCTTCGGGGGGAGTGCATGTCGAGGGTCTCGATGACGTAATGATCCGATTGTCTCGATGCTGTACTCCTGTACCAGGCGACGAAATCATGGGTTTCGTAACTCGTGGTCGAGGGGTTTCAGTTCATCGTGCCGATTGTGCAAACGCAGCATCCTTGTCGGGTCATCAACATGATCGACTCATTGAGGTCGAGTGGGATCAAGATCACAGCGCAGACACGTTTGTGGTTTCAGTGGAAGTTAAAGCTCTTGATCGATCACGGCTTTTGCGTGATGTTTCAGCCACCTTGGCAGACCACCATGTGAATATTTTGTCGTGTAGCACTCAAACGGGAAGCGATCGCATTTCTCGTATGCGCTTTGATTTTGAATTGGCTGACCCATCACATCTTGATTCGTTGGTGACGACCTTGCGCCGCATCGATTCTGTGTATGACGCTTATCGTGTTTTGCCCGGTAAGGGATAGTCGTAAGGGATAGTCCCGACAGTCCACTGGTAATCGATCACAGCTAGTAACCTTCCTTCGTGTCCACCCAGTCCTTCAAAGCCCCAACAGGTACGCGAGATATTCTCGCTCCCGAATCGCAACGATGGAAGGCCTTGATCGCTCAATTTTCCTCCCAGGTGGAGCTTTGCGGGTATGGACTCGTACAAAGCCCGATGTTCGAGGAGATCGGCGTGTTCCAAAGGGTCGGAGAAGAGACCGATGTCGTTCGCAAAGAGATGTATGACTTCGAGGACAAAGGAGGCCGTCATCTGGCGCTTCGTCCTGAGGGAACCGCTTCGATAGTTAGAGCATTTGTCCAACACCATCCACAAGTTCCTTGGAAGGTCTGGTATGCCGCTCCGAGTTTTCGATATGAGCGACCACAGGCGGGTCGGTTTCGCCAGCATCACCAGGTAGGGGTAGAGGTTCTCGGCACTCCAGATGCTGATCTTGATGTTGAGGTCATCGCTTTGGCGTGGGACTTTTTTACATCGCTGGGTTTACGACGCATTGAGCTATGCATTAACTCATTGGGAGATCCGACTTGTCGTCCCGCCTATCTCGATGCCTTGGTCAACCACCTTGTTGCACGTCTGGATGATCTCTGTGATGAACATAAAACTCGAGCACGAACCCAACCCATGCGGGTACTTGATTGCAAACGAGCTAAGTGCATAGAGGTCACACGTGATGCTCCTCGGACCATCGACCATCTCTGCGAGTCGTGTTCTGAACATTTTGATCGTGTTCGTGAAGGGCTTGGCGTCTTGGGAATTCCCTATATCCTCGACACCCGCCTGGCCCGTGGGTTTGACTACTACACGCGTACAACCTTTGAGTTTCAAGCTTCTGCCCTAGAGGGTGCCCAGAATGCGGTTGGGGGAGGCGGTCGCTACGACGGCCTCGTCGAAAAGATGGGCGGTCAACCCACTCCTGGAATGGGTTTTGGCATAGGAATAGAGCGCACCTTGTTGGCATGCGATGCAGAAGAAACTTTCGCTACTCCGTCTTCGCAACTTGTTGCCTTTGTTGTGGATGTCACGGGTGGAGATAGCGCCCGTGAACTAAGTGCAACTTTACGCAGGGCAGGCATTGGCGTCATGCGATCATTTGATAACCGCCCGATGAGAGCCCAGATGAAACAAGCCGATCGCTCGGGGGCCGCGTTTGCTCTGATTGTCGGCCCAGATGAACAAGAAGCCGGAACTGTTGTAGTTCGAGACCTTCGTGGCGAGGGGGATCAACATGCGATAGAGCGTGGCGAGGTCATTTCATACTTGAAAGAGAACGCCTTGAAGGCACGACAGGAGAACTACTAATGGACCATCGACAAACTGCCATGCGCACAGGTTTATGTGCGTCGCTGAGTTCTGACGATATTGGTCGCGAGGTAACCGTTTGTGGATGGGTGGCAAGACGCCGTGAGCATGGAGAACACCTGGCGTTCGTTGATGTTCGCGATCACTCAGGAGTTATTCAGTGTGTGGTTGATGGCTCTCATGACCTTCGAAATGAATACGTGGTACGAGTATCCGGGGTGGTGCGCGCTCGTCCGGAAGGAACAGCAAACCCCGAGTTGATCACTGGCGAAATTGAGCTTGGTGATTGCACGATCGAAGTACTCAACGTTTCCGAGCCCCCCCCGTTTCCCGTCAGCGATCGCATTGATGCAGATGAAACGGTTCGCCTTCGCCATCGTTATGTCGATCTTCGTCGTGAGCGAATGCAGCACAATCTTCGGGTGCGGGCAAAGGTTAACCAAGCGCTGCGCAATGCAATGGAGCGTCAGGGTTTCGTTGAGGTCGAAACCCCGCTGTTATGGACGCCAACGCCTGAAGGTGCTCGTGAATTCGTAATTCCGTCTCGTCTGCAACGGGGCAACTTTTATGTTTTGCCACAGAGCCCTCAAATCGCAAAGCAACTTTTGATGGTGGGTGGTTTTGATCGCTATTACCAAATAGCGCGCTGCCTACGTGACGAAGATCTTCGAGCAGATCGCCAATTTGAGTTCACCCAGCTCGATATTGAAGCCAGCTTTGTTGATCAAGACGACGTATTGGGCTTCATCTCTGAAGCCGTACTTGACGCTGCGCAGGCAGCTACAGGTGTTCGTCCTGACCAAATTGAGCGCATCACTTGGCGTGATGCGATGGAAACCTATGGTTCCGATAAGCCAGATCTGCGCTTTGGCATGCAGTTGGTTGAACTCAGTGAAGTGTTTTCGTCCACGGGCTTTCGAGCATTTCAGGCACCATGCGTTAAGGCGATTCTTGTTCCAGGTGGTGCTGATACATATGGCAGAAGTCGCCTCGATGCTCTTACCGATCAGGCCAAGTCAATGGGGGCAAAGGGCTTGGCCTGGCTCAAGGTGCGAGCGAATGGCCAGTTGGAGTCGCCGATCTCCAAGTTCCTTGAGGAACAAGAGCAAGTAGGCGTATTAGAGGCAATGGGTGCAAATGATGGCGATCTGATTTTGATTGTTGCCGACGAGCGCCCCTTGGTGTGGAGCGTGCTCGGGCGTCTTCGGGTCGACCTTGGAAAGCCGCCGGTCAGCGAGGGGCCTTATCGCTATGCGTGGGTGGTTGATTTCCCGCTATTTGAAGGTCTAGATGATGATGGCAACCCCGTTTCGGCCCATCATCCGTTCACGATGCCACATCTTGATGATCTGCCTCTGCTTGAGAGCGATCCACTTTCGGTTCGTTCTCAGTCTTATGACCTTGTTCTCAATGGTTGGGAGTTGGGATCGGGCTCTATCAGAATCCACCGAAGCGATATACAGGCGCAGATATTCCGTGCGCTTGGTATTTCTGATGAAGATGCCGCTTCGCGATTTGGCTTCTTGCTAGGAGCATTTCGATATGGAGCACCACCACATGGTGGATTTGCAGTGGGTCTAGATCGCCTGGTTGCGATCTTGGCGGGTGAGGAGAACATTCGCGAGGTGATTGCTTTTCCGAAAACTCAATCGGGTACCGACCCTCTGACTGATGCCCCAAACCCGATCGATCCGAAGATCATCGAGGAACTCGGCATGAGGTTGTTGCCACCCAAAAAGAAATAGTCGGAAAATAAATAGCTCAAAATTTCAGCGGAGCTTGCTGTTGAGCGGTTGTCCTATGTCGTCCATTTCAAATGTTTCGAGCGGCTTTGGTCCACATTCCCGAAGGCCGGCGCGCCAGGCATGAATACCTGCATTGAGCTCACCGAGCAGGGCCTGGGCATATGAAGGCTCGAAGGCCATTTCAATCGCAACCTCTCCATCGTTTCCGATTGCCTTGACCGCATCACTGAGTCCGGTTGCACTGCGTTCGATTTGATCAAGCACCAATTTGAGTTCTCGCACGTCACCTTCGGGAAGGCTTATTTGACTCAACTGGTCGTGGAGCTCACGGGCCGTTGAGCTGAGTTCTCCCAGATATCCAGAAAGATTTGTCAGAGTTGACGGCAAGACTTTGAAGGTGCTCGCGCTGAATGCCCGACAGGTTTGGTCGGCGAGCATCAGGTACTCCTCTTTGACAAGCTTTCCGCTTGAGGGCGCTGCGGCAGAGGGTTCAGATTGTTGTGCGGTGGTTGTTACCGAGGCTCCAGCAGATGAGGTCTTAGTGATGCGTCCAGCCACAGTAAGGGCACCAAGCGAGAGGGTGACCACGATCAAGATGGTCGTGATTCTTTGAAGTCGATTTTCTACTCCACTACTCATGGACATTCCTATCGGCAGCTTCTTGCCATTCCCGAATAAGTACCGTGCAAAATTATTCAGTGACTACCCTAGGTGTATGGCCGATGATCTGTTTGCGCTGGCTGCCGAGACCCGCTTGGCTTCTAGCGCTCCATTGGCAGCACAGCTTCGTCCCAAAAAACTCGAAGATATAGTTGGCCAAGACCACCTTCTGGGGGAGGGTAAGCCACTTAGAGTGTTAATTGAAAGGGATCGTCTCAGCTCCGTAATTTTGTGGGGACCTCCCGGAACAGGGAAAACCACTCTTGCCCGTTTGGTGGCCGGCGAAACTGACAAGGCATTTGAGTCACTTTCTGCCGTTACTGCCGGAGTAAAGGATGTTCGAGAGGTAATCGAGCGTTCAAGAGCTCGCTTGGGCGAACAGGGACAAGGAACGATTTTATTTCTTGATGAAGTGCATCGCTTTAACCGAACTCAACAAGATGCACTTTTGCCCTCGGTTGAAGATGGCACTTTGACTTTGATTGGAGCGACTACAGAAAACCCTTATTTCGAAGTCAATCCTCCTCTGTTGTCACGCTCCACACTCTTTCGTCTTCATCCGCTCTCGAATGAGGCGGTACGGACCTTGTTGCGTCGAGGGCTTGAATTTGAAAATGCAACAGCTGACGATGATGCACTTGACCACCTTGTAGATCGTTGTGGTGGTGACGGCCGCGGTGCTTTGGGAGCTTTGGAAGTAGCCATCTCGCTGGCGAGTGGCGCAAATGCCACTGGGGCTCATCTGAGACTCGAACATGCAGAGG
>CAYGGL010000013.1:18929-29725 GCA_964349215.1 uncultured Acidimicrobiaceae bacterium
CGCTATGGGCGCGATGAGCACTATGACGTGGTGTCGGCATTTATAAAGTCGATTAGAGGAAGTGACGCTGATGCCGGCTTGTATTGGTTAGCTCGAATGCTCGAAGCAGGTGAAGATGCTCGTTTCATCGCACGCCGCTTGGTCATTTTGGCGTCAGAAGATGTTGGAATGGCAGACCCAATGGGGCTATTGGTAGCTGATGCGGCCGCACGTGCGGTTGAGTTTGTAGGCCTACCCGAAGCGCAACTCAACTTGGCCCAAGCGGTTGTGCATTTGGCAACGGCGGAGAAGTCAAACAGAGTCACCGTTGCTTTGGATCGTGCCCGATCTGATGTAAAAAATCGCCCAGCGGGTGAAGTTCCCATACATCTGCGCGATGGGCATTACCAAGGTGCAGCATCGTTGGGTCACGGAAAGGGCTACGAGTATCCTCATGATGATCCGAGAGGTTGGCTCGATCAGGTATATCGTCCTGAAGAACTTGAGGGGCAACGATATTACGAGCCTTCAGCGCATGGTTATGAAGGAGAGGTTGCAAAGCGAATGACCGAGCGTGCCAAAAGCGAGCGTACTCAAAGCGAGCGTGCCAAAAGCGAGGGAAGCTCATGAGCGATGAAGCTATGTTGGCAATAACCATTCTGATCTTGGTATTGGTGGTCCTGATCGTCGTTGCACTGGTTATGGCCATAAAAACGATGGATTCGTTGCGCCGCAATCTTGAAGATCTACGACAGAATCCACTTTCTCCTGCTGGCGATCAGTACGTGGTCTTCCAACAGGGTGATCTTCAACAACGAAGTAATGACCCATTGTGGTCAGAGCGGCCTATGACCGCTGGAATCGAGGCAGCATCAAGGCTTGCCTATCTGACTTTTTCGAGTCCGGTCATTAAGACCATCGCCCTGGGATCTGGCACTTTGCGCGCCGTCCGATCGTTTCGCAAGAGCTGATCGGCCAGTCGTATGTTCAAGAGACTCTTTTGGTTAGTCGTGGGCATGGCAGTTGGCACCGGACAAACTCTTTGGTTCATGCGTCGCCTGCGTCGTTATGTCGATCAGTACAAACCAGGACAGGTAACGGTGAGAGTTGGTGATGGACTCACCAATTTGGGTCGTGATATTCGTGGAGCAGTAGTCGAAGGTCGAACCGCCATGAACGAACGAGAGGCCGAACTTCGTGCAAAGATCTCAGGGCGACAAGGGTGACGGCTGATAGCCATTAGGCTGGAAGATGTCATGGATGCCAATCAACTAAGGGTTGCCTTTACATCTTTCTTTCGCGAACGCGGACACGTTGTGGTGCCCTCGGCAAGTCTGATTCCCCATGACCCTGATCTGTTGTTCACAGTTGCAGGCATGGTGCCTTTTAAGCCTTACTTCATGGGCGATGAACAGGCTCCAAACCCGCGAGTAACAACTGTTCAAAAGTGCGTACGTGTGGGCGGAAAACAAAATGATCTCGATGAAGTTGGCCGCACCGCTCGCCACTTAAGTTTTTTTGAGATGTTGGGAAACTTCAGTTTTGGTGATTACTTCAAAGCCGAAGCCATTCCCATGGCATGGGAGCTTGTGACCGACCTCTTCGGGCTCGACCCAGAGGTTCTGTGGGTCACCTGCCACACAAGCGACGATGAAGCAGCAGCTCTTTGGCGAGATGTTGTGGGCCTCGACCCCAGCCGGATTCAACGCATGGAAGAAGACAATTGGTGGGGGCCACCTGGTGGCCCGACGGGACCATGTGGGCCGTGTTCTGAAATCTATGTTGACAAGGGCGATCGTTACGGCGAGGCCGGCGGCCCTTTATATGGAAGCGATGAGCGGTTTTTAGAGATCTGGAATCTCGTTTTCATGCAATTTAATCGCCAACCAGATGGCGTCGATGTTGAACTGCCTCGCAAGAACATTGATACAGGTGCCGGCCTCGAACGCATCTTGAGTGTCTTGCAAGGTGTTGATTCGGTTTATGAAACCGATGTTCTCGCTCCATTGGTCGAATCGGCTCAACGTGTAACCGGTGTTCGCCTGCACCAAGATCCTCGAAGCGATACCTCGTTAAGGATTCTCGCCGAGCACGCAAGAACTATGACTTTTTTGATCAGCGACGGAGTCTTTCCATCTAACGAAGACCGTGGCTATGTGTTGCGTCGTATCATCCGTCGAGCAGTGCGACATGCCTACATGCTGGGCGTCGAAAAGCCTGTCATTCCCAGTCTCATTGAGACCACCGTTGAGGTGATGGGTGTGGCTTATCCTGAACTGGTTGCCAATAAAGATTTCGTAACAGATGTGGCAGAGCGTGAAGAGGCAAGCTTCCGCCAAACTCTTAAATCTGGCTCTGCATTACTCGAAGACGAACTTGACGCGCTTGGTTCTGGTGCCACGTTGGGGGGTTCGGTTGCATTCAAGTTGCACGACACTTTTGGGTTTCCTCTTGAGGTCACCCAAGAAGTGGCTGCCGAACGTGGTATCGCTGTCGATGTCGAAGGCTTTGAACTTGAGATGAATGAACAGCGCAGGCGGGCCAAAGCGGCTCGCAAGAGTGTCAGCGGCGAGATCGCGGTTGAGATCTATCGTGAAATCGCTGATGCGTTTGGCCCCACCATCTTTACCGGACGAGAAGAAAATGAAACTCTCGCCCGAGTATTAGAGGTGCTGCCGCTCGACGATGGAAACGTTGAGGTGATACTTGATCGCACACCTTTTTATGCAGAGTCAGGCGGACAAGTCGGAGATACAGGCATTCTTAATGGAAAGTCTGTTCAGGCCGAAGTATTCGATACGACCTATGCCTTGCCTGGGTTGGTCCGCCACCGAGTGAATATTCTCAAAGGTGAACTTGTTGTTGGCCAAGAGGTAACTGCATCTATTGACCAAGAGAGACGGGCTGCAATCAGACGCAATCACACTGCGACCCATCTTCTTCATTGGGCTCTGGGCCAAGTTTTAGGTGACCATGCCAAACAGCAAGGTTCTTTGGTTGGTCCCGATTATTTACGTTTCGATTTCAGCCATTACGACGCGCTCAGCCCAGAAGAGATTGCCGAAGTAGAAAGACTCGCAAATCGCGAGGTGCTATCAAA
Organism: uncultured Acidimicrobiaceae bacterium; assembly: GCA_964349215.1. Taxonomy (GTDB): domain Bacteria; phylum Actinomycetota; class Acidimicrobiia; order Acidimicrobiales; family CADCSY01; genus JACOTK01. Next base: position 22,009 of record CAYGGL010000013.1, read on the forward strand.
CGATCCAGTCCGCCATTTTGAAACCTCTAAGGATGAGGCATTAGAGATGGGTGCTGTTGCTTTCTTCGGCGACAAATACGGAGACACTGTAAGAGTGCTTGAGGCTGGTCGTCACTCTCTCGAACTCTGTGGCGGCACCCATGTGTCAGCCTTGGGTGATATCGGCCCGATCAAGATCATCTCCGAGGGATCAATCGGTGCAAACCAACGTCGTATCATGGCTACAACCGGGTTTACAACAATCGAGCGATTTGGCCGTCTGGACGCCGAAGCCAACCAGGCTGCGAATCTCTTGGGAGTTGGCCCTGACGATTTGATAGAGGGCATTCAGAAACGTCTCGACGAGCTGAAAGAACTCAAAGAAACGTTGCGAGTACTCAAGCGCCAAGTTGCCGGGTCGGGAGCGGGCGATATAGCCGCTCAGGCAATCGATGGGATTGTGGTTATGCGAAGTGACGGCATGGATAGAGAGACATTGCGAGAACTCACGATAGCGATTCGAGATCAGCCGGGTATTCGCGCAGCTGTTCTAGGGGGCGAGCCTGAAGGTGGGGGAGCAATTCTTGTGGCAGCGGTTTCAAAAGAGAGCGGTTTCATAGCATCAGATTTACTTGTTGATGCGGCGCGTATGGTCCAAGGCGGGGGAGGCAAAGCGCCTGACGTAGCAATGGCGGGCGGCAAAGATCCATCGCGTCTTGACGAGGCCCTTGATCAGATTCGCATTGTCTGTGGCATCGCATCTGTTGAGCCGGCGCATTGAAGATTTAGATATCGATGCGCGTTGTTGCTCTTGACTTAGGTGATCGCCGTATCGGGGTTGCGGTATGCGACCCGCGGGGAACCGTTGCCACTCCGGTAAAGGTCCTCGACCGTAGTTCATCAAGATCGGGAGGCAAGCGCCTCGACCATCAAAACATTGCAGAACTGGTCGACGAACTTGAAGCAGCCAAGGTAATTGTCGGGCTGCCCCTTTCTTTGGATGGCTCTGTTGGGCCTGCCGCACAACGTGTGCTTGAAGAGATTGATCAACTTCAGACATTTCTAAATGTTTCGGTTGAGTCATACGATGAACGGCTGACCACAGTCGAGGCCGAGCGTTCACTTCGCCAGATGTCTGTCAAAGGACAATCCAAGCGCAAGGTCATCGACCAAGTAGCTGCAACCGTCATTCTTCAGGCCTGGCTTGATGCCGGCAAAAAAGAATCAACTTCTATTGGAGAGATGAATGAATAGCGAAGCGCCTGGTCGCCCGCGTTGGGTAGTCATTACGGCATCTATTGGAGTAGTAGGCGTTCTTTTTGCCGGACTCGCCGGCTTGTGGGTTGCTCGCAAGATCAATCCATCGGGCAGTACTGGTCCGACAAAGTTCATCACTATTCCTACCGGAGCCAGCCCCGCGTCAATCGGCTCTTTGCTCGAAGCCGAACAGATTATTAGTGACGCTCAAGTTTTTCGTTGGTTCGTTCGCCTGAAAGGTGGCGCCTCATTTAAGGCCGGACGTTACGAGATGGCAACCAATTCTGACATGGGCACCGTTGTCGATCTTCTTGAACGAGCCCCGCAGGTTCAAAGCAAGCGACTCACAATTCCCGAAGGCCTTACGCTTGTCGAAACTTCCCAACGAATGAGCAAGGTGCCATGGCTCTCACCCGAGCGCTTTAGTGCATTGGTTCAATCGGGAGCCGTGCGCTCACGATGGGCTCCGCAGTCGGTAACTTCCCTCGAAGGGCTCCTGTTTCCCGACACTTACCAAGTTGATGAGAACGAAGACGAAGCTGAGTTGTTAAATCGCATGATCTCCACCTTCGATCAGGTTGCAACTGAGATCGGTTATGACCAGGCTCAATCTCGAACTGGAAAGAGCCCATATGAGGTGATGGTCGTCGCATCGCTTGTTGAGGCAGAAGCCAAAATTGACGTTGATCGGGCCAAGATTGCCCAAGTCATATACAACCGTCTCGAAAAGGGGATGACGCTAGGTATAGATGCAACTGTCTATTACGCTCTTGGGCGCAAAGGCGGCTCATTAACTCGCAGCGATCTCGCAGTAGATTCTCCATACAACACGCGCAAAGTGAAGGGTCTGCCTCCAACGCCTATTGCTCTTCCAGGGCGTGCGTCATTAGAGGCTGCATTGAATCCAGAGCCTGGCCCATGGCTTTACTACGTATTGGCCAACAAAAATGGTGAACACACATTTTCCGAGAGCTATGACGAGTTCTTGAAAAATAAGGCAGCAGCCGATCGCAACGGATTACTTTAAATGAAGAGGCCAGGGGGAGAGACGAAGCTAGCCGCTGTAATAGGTGACCCGGTTCGCCATTCGCTCTCTCCATTGATTCATAACACCGCGTTTGAATTGCTTGGTCTCGATTGGGTATTTCTGGCATTCGAGATATCACGAGGCAGCGCTCAAGCAGCGCTTGACGCTATGCGGTCCCTTGGTATCGAGGGCCTCAGCGTCACGATGCCCTTGAAGTCAGAAATACTCAAGGGTCTTGATCGCGTATCATCCATCGCTCAACGTTTGGAAGCGGTCAATGTTGTTCACAGGCTGGGCAACGATCTCGTTGGCGATAGCACCGATGGGCAAGGGTTTATCAACGCTCTTCGTTACGATCAGAACTTTGATCCTCAAGGCAAACGTTGCGTTGTCTTTGGTGCAGGTGGCGCAGCGAGGGCCGTGATTCTTGCATTGGCCGAGGCTGGTGCAACAGATTTGGCAATCGTTGCACGAAGGGAAAACCAGGCCCAAGCCGCCGCCGGCCTTGCTGAAAGTGTGGGACGGGTTGGTGCCCCCGAAGATGTGACAGGGGCCGATCTCGTGGTCAACGCCACTCCCATTGGCATGAAAATTGACTCATCCGTGCTAGATGTTCCGTTTGATCCCGAGCTAGTCGGGGCAGGTCAACTGGTATGTGACCTCATTTATCATCCCCTTGAAACGCCGCTACTTGTGCAGGCGGCGAGCAAAGGTGCCCAGGTGAGCAACGGGGTAGGCATGTTGATTCACCAAGCAGCCCTTTCCTTCAAACTTTGGACAGGCGAGCCCGCACCGCTTGAGGCAATGTATGCAGCAGTCAATGAGGCCCTGATCTGAAAATAAAGGTCATGATCTGAAATAAAGGACTGGATTATTAGCTGAGACCTGCCGATGTATCCAATATGGCCAGGAAGAAAGGACTATTGGGCGAGCTTCTAGTTGAGCGCGGCATTATTTCTGCTGAACAACTTGAAGAAGCATTGGGTGAACAGTCGCGTACCAAAGAGTCACTCGGTCGCATTCTGATTCAGCGAAAACTGGTTGAAGAAAGCCAAATTGTGGCCACGCTGGCTGCACAAGTTGGCCTTCAGTTTGTCGACTTACTTGAAATAGTGGTTGATCCAATTGCCTCAGCAACGCTGCCTCCAAGTCTGGCCCACAGATATCAAGCGCTACCTATTGCTTGGGATGGCGCGATTCTCGTCGTTGCCATGGCTGACCCCTCCAATATGGTCGCCATCGATGACATCCGCTCGGTGACCGGTGCAGATATTCGAATCGTGGTTGCAACACGAGCGGCGATCGAGACGGCACTTTCACGCTCGGGGCACCTTGACGACGATGGTGACGATCTCTCGACGATGAACCTCGATATCGGCGATGACATCGATGAGGATCTAGCCGCCCTGCAAGAGATCACAGAAGACGCTCCGATTGTAAAGCTCGTCAACATGTTGATTCGCCAAGCAATTGCCGATCGGGCATCTGACATTCACATCGAGCCGACTGAAACAGACGTACGCGTGCGTTATCGCATAGATGGAGTTCTGCACGAGGTGATGCGTACTCCTAAGAAGGCCCAGGCGGGTTTGGTGAGTCGTCTCAAGATCATGGCCGATCTCAATATTGCTGAACGTCGCATTCCACAAGACGGTCGTATTTCGGCGATGATCGCAGGGCGACAAGTTGATCTACGTCTGGCAACGCTTCCAACTGTGTATGGCGAAAAGCTGGTAATGCGTATTCTCGACAAAGGCACAGCTCTGCTCGACTTGGCTGATCTTGGGTTTCTTCCTACCACGATGGCTCGTTACGAGACGGTTTTCTCCAAGCCATATGGAACGATCTTGGTTACCGGCCCGACTGGTTCAGGTAAATCGACCACTCTTTATGCCACGCTGAATCAGCTGAACGATCCGGCCAAGAACATTGTGACAGTCGAAGACCCTGTCGAGTATCGCCTGGCGGGAATCAATCAGGTGCAGGTGAACCCTAAAGCAGGTTTGAGTTTTGCTGCAGCACTTCGATCGATCTTGCGCCAAGATCCCGACATTGTTCTTGTGGGTGAAATTCGTGACCGCGAGACGGCAATCATTGCCATGGAAGCAGCCCTTACCGGCCACTTGGTTCTTTCGACCTTACATACCAACGATTCGTGTTCAACCCCGACTCGTCTTATCGAGATGGGCCTTGAGCCCTATTTGGTATCGAGTGCTGTTGACTGCGTAGTCGCCCAGCGTTTGGCGAGGCGCTTATGCGAACGTTGCAAAGAGGCGTATAAACCAACTGCTGCTGAGATAAAGGCAATGGGATGGGGCGAAAAGGCCGAGGTTCCCGAAAAGCTCTTTCGCCCAGTTGGCTGTGGGGCCTGTAGCAAGACTGGCTATCAGGGTCGCTTCGCAATACATGAAGTGATGATGGTTACAGAAGAGATCTCTTCTCTGATTGCACAAAGAGCGCTCTCAGAAGAGATTAAGAAAATCGCCATCGCCCAGGGCATGCAGACACTGCGCCAAGCTGCAGAAGAACAGCTTTACGCTGGACTAACTGCAGTAGACGAACTCTTGCGAGTAGTCGCTTAACTTTCGCCCTCAGTTTGTTGAGAAAGCCGTCGATAAGGTGAATATGGTTAATTCGTCTCGCCGCTTGGGGGAGTTTCTTGTAGATCGCAAGGTATTGTCGCGCGACACGCTTGAAGAGGTGCTTCACAAGGAAGCGAATGAGGGTATTAGCCTGACCGCGATTTTGCTAAATGATGGCTTGGTGGGAGAAAAAGATCTTGTTGCTGCAATAGCAGCACACAGCGACATGCGATTTGTCGATCTGGCGCAACACTTTGTTACTCCCGATCTTGCCTCGATGATTCCAACAGAGCTGGCTCTTCGTCATTCGGTTGTGGCGGTCGACTGGGACGGAGCGGATCTGGTTGTGGCCATTGCTGATCCAAATGATGAGCGCGCAATTAGCGCAATTGAAGAGGCAGTTGGTTGTTCGGTAATCCCGGCTATGGCCATTCGCTCAGAGCTATACAAAGTTATTACGGCTCTATATGGCCAAGCACCCGGCACCACTGGACGAGACAAGGTGGCCGGCAAGGCGAAGGCAGAAGCTGATGGGGCCTCTGGGGACGAACTCTTTGGTTCAGAAGAAGTCCATCTCGATGACCTGCTGATGCGAGTTCTTGATCTCGGTGGATCTGACCTTCATCTTTCGGTGAGCTCTGAGCCAAGCGTTCGAGTGCATGGCGATCTCAAACGCCTAACCGAGTTTCCGGTCATGAACGGATCAGAGATTCGTCGCATGGTCTACGCAATCTTGACCCAGCGCCAACGAGAGAAATTTGAAGAAGATCTCGAATTGGATACCTCACATGCCATACCAGGCCATGGACGCTTTCGGGTCAACGTATTTCTACAGCGCGACTCCGTCGGTGCAGTTCTGCGAGTGATTCCCTATGAGATAGTCCCACTTGGCGATCTGGGTCTTCCCCTCTCGGTCTCAAGCATGGCCGAGTACCCTCGTGGGCTTGTTCTTGTTACCGGCCCTACCGGCTCGGGTAAGTCAACAACTCTCGCCAGCTTGGTCGACCTGGTGAATCGTACGAAGCCGGTTCATATCATGACCGTGGAAGACCCGATCGAGTTTCTCCACCAGCACAAGAAGGCACTGATTAATCAGCGCGAGGTTGGTGAGGACACGCATTCATTTGCAGAAGCTCTGCGGCGGGTGTTGCGACAAGATCCTGATGTGATTCTCGTAGGTGAAATGCGTGACCTCGAGACAATTCAGATTGCTATCACCGCAGCCGAAACCGGCCACCTTGTCTTTGGGACACTTCACACCCAAGACGCCCCTCAGTCGATCGATCGAATAATCGACGTTTTTCCCGCTCATCAACAATCACAAGTTAAGGTGCAGCTTGCCTCGTCACTTCAGGGCATAGTCACCCAACAACTTGTGCCCAAGGCAGCGGGTAAGGGCCGAGTTGTAGCGGCCGAAGTGTTGGTGGCAACGCCTGCTGTGCGCAATCTCATTCGAGAGGGCAAGACCCATCAGATCTATTCGTCAATGCAGTCAGGTTCTCAGTTCGGCATGCAGACGATGGACCAGTCATTGGCAAACTTGGTTATGGCGGGCACGATCACCATGCAATCAGCACTTGAGAAGTGCGCCAATGTCGCCGATCTTCGTCGTCTCGTTGGTAGAAGTTAGGTATTGGCCATGGCTCAGACCTTTGAATACAAGGTTCGAGATCGCGAGGGTCGCGTTATCCAAGGTTCTCTTGATGCCGAGAATCACGATCTTGTAGTCAACAAGTTGCGCCAGATGGGCTACACGCCCATCAACGTTGAGCGCCAAGAAGTTTCGGCACTCAAGAAAGAGCTGAAGATTCCGGGTCTTGGTTCACGTGTTGGGCTGAAAGATGTTGCAGTGTTCAGCCGTCAGTTCGCCACGATGATCAACTCTGGTTTGACACTTTTGCGTGCAATGAACATTCTCGCCGAGCAGACCGAGAACCCGGCACTCGCAAAGATTCTTACTCAGGTGAGACTCGATATTGAGCGTGGCTCGTCGTTGTCACAAGCACTGGCCCGTCACCCCAAGGCATTCAACCGTCTCTACATCGCGATGGTTCGTGCAGGTGAAATCGGCGGCATGCTTGATTCGGTCTTGTTGCAGTTGGCGTCAACAATTGAAAAGCAGGTGGAGCTGAGGCGAAAGATTATCTCGGCGATGACCTATCCGGTAGCAGTTCTGGCCTTGGTGTTGCTCATCGTCACCGCAATGTTGATATTTGTGGTGCCAACCTTCGAGAGCCTTTATGCAGATCTGGACAGCCCACTCCCTGGGCCGACCAAGTTATTGCTGGCCGTCTCTTCATTCATGACGACGTTTGCTCCGGTGATCATTCTCGCCGAAGTTGGCATGGTCGTATTGTTCAAGCGCTGGATTGCATCTGAGAAGGGCCGGGCAATCTGGGATTCGTTCAAATTGAAGGTGCCGGTCTTTGGCAAGCTGGTGAGGAAGACTGCACTAACGCGCTTTGCTCGCACCCTGTCTTCACTGCTTCGTGCCGGTGTTCCTATTCTCGAAGCCCTTGAAATTACTTCAGAAACTGTCGGCAATGCTGTAGTGGCAAAGGCGGTACGTGAGGTTCAGGTTGCCGTCAGACAAGGTGAACCAATGGCGAGGCCTTTGGCCCAACATGCAGTCTTCCCCCCGATGGTGGTCCAGATGCTTGCTGTTGGTGAAGAAACCGGAGCGGTCGACACCATGTTGGACAAGGTGGCCGATTTCTACGACCAAGAAATTGAGGCCCTAGTCGATGCACTTACTTCGCTACTAGAGCCACTCTTGATCGTCGTTCTCGGCGGCGTTGTAGGAGGCATGGTGATCGCTCTCTATATGCCGATGTTCAACATCATCAACGTCATCCAATAACTTTCTCCCCAA
>CAYGGL010000014.1:0-29276 GCA_964349215.1 uncultured Acidimicrobiaceae bacterium
AGCCAGCACCAATGAGGCACCCACTCGCAACAAGCCTGTCCTTTGACCAACCATTTCTCGATATCGCTCAAGCACTTCTTCTTCTGGGCCCATTGGACGAGAAGCGGGAGCAAGCTTTCCGGCGATGATCAGATTCACCAACACAAGGACGAAAGCAGCCGCAACAAAGATTGCTCCAAGCACAACTTTGGCGCCGAGAATTCCTGAGAAAACGTCTTTGAAACCTAGGGAATCAAACCACAAATAATCTGTGTAGAAGCCGGCGATGCCGCGCACCGAGGTCAACAATATGAACAGTCCAACAGCAAGGACCGCCCCGATCACCTTGGTTCGCTGTGATGGTCCGTTGTTGCCAATACGTGGAATGTCTCTGGGAGTCCGCACGAGCTGATCCTAACCCTCTATTTGGGGAAATGGGGGTCGTTGGCAAAGCTAGGTCGCCGGCAAGACCATGCAATCGCAAGACTCGTGAGCTGGAGGGTGCCGCACGCCCGTTGGAAATCTTTCACCCTTGGCGACAGGACCTGCCAACTGATTGTCAGCACAATCTGGAGAGCAGTCATGTTCTGGATCTATCGCCCATCGATACGAACCCTCGGGTGCTGCATGAAATGCGGCCCTGCCATAAGCGACCAACACATAGTGACGAGCCATTGGTTCGATCTTGGTGGTCTTCCATTCACGAAAGACCGATGAGAGCACTGTTGCAAGATCACTTTGATCAGATACCGATTCGCGCAAGTGGCGTTCTATGCGGTCACGCATTGCTCTCAACAACTCATTGGCAAGCGCATCGGCTGCTTCTGAAGCGATTTGTGGATTTGGTTGAGCATCAAACGATGCGGCCCCGGCAGTCGATACCTCATGCAGAAACGGCTCAGCCGCTGATGCATACCGCTGTATATGAGTGTTCATATCGGGTAGCAAATCTGTTAGTTCAGCCGTTGGAGAAAGGCGCCTCAAGAGATCGAGCATCTCGTTTTGATCATCCATAAGGACACGCTTCAAATTACGGATTAGCTGCTGTTCAATCGGTTCGATTACCCGATCTCGCTCTTGGAAAATACGGTCATCGTCAAAAACCTGAACAGAAGGTTCTTCTTGAACCGGCTCTTCTTGAACCGGCTCTTCCGGGGCAGGCTCTTCTTGAACAGGCTCTTGCGCTGGTTCATCTTCCTCATCCAATACAGCATGAGCATGAGCAAGTGACTCTTGTCGATCGGCACGCAAACGAGCAAACAGTTCATCTATGCCCGGTTTGGAAACATCCGCTTCAGGCTCGGGTTCAGGCTCAGGCTCGGGTTCGGGCTCGGGTTCAATAACCGCCTCGAGCTCGGGTTCGGGTTCAGGCTCTATCACCACCTCAGGCTCAGGTTCGGGTTCAATAACCGGCTCGGGTTCGGGTTCAATCACCGCCTCAGGCTCGGGCTCAGGCTCGGGCTCAGGCAAAAGCTCGTCTTCTTCTGAAGCTAAATCTTCTTGTTGGTCACCTAGGTCGATTCCAGCGTCACGGGCCATCGTGATCTCGGCCTCTAACTGTTCAATCGTCATCTCTGGTGTCGCCGCAACTCGTTGCGATGCCAATTCACCAGCGGTTGCTGCAGTCACCTCGGCCATCTCAAGCTCACGCTCCGCTGCCTCCGCAGCAGCTCGGGCAGCGCCATATGTGGTCAAAAGACGCTCACGGCTTGCCCGTAAAAACTCCAGCCGCTGTTGGGCGACATGATGGCGGCGTGCCAAATCTTTCAGATATCGCTCTCTTACCGCCTGAGCTTCGGCCACCATGTTGCGGCCCTGTTCTTGAGCTTGGTCGACAATAGATTTCGCCTGAGCATTGGCATCGCTAATGATGACTGCAGCGGAGTTATTGGCTTCTAAGGTTCGAAGACTTAGCAGGTCTTCTGCCTCATCTCTAAGTTTCTTTGCCTCGTCATTGGCCTCGCGCACTAAACGGGCAACGTGTTCTTCAGCCTTGGCTCTAATCTCATTTGCCGCCTCACGAGCTGCTTGCAACACCTTGGTAGTTTCTTGACCAAATGCAGTAGCAAGGTCGGCTTCACTGATGGCCGGCTGTGCGGCCCTGGCAATTGCCTCACCAAGTTGCTCGCGCAACTCACGTTCACGCTCTTGTACGTCCTCGAGTTCCTTGGCCATTTGGGCCAGAAAAACTCGCACCTCACCAGGGTCATATCCCCGAAAAGAGGTGGGGAATGTCATTTTTATAAGGTCATCGGGTTCGTAAGGCGACTTATCAGACATCGTCTATGAGACTACGTCGCTAAACAAGTCCCTCAACGGATAGGCACGGAGATCTCCCCGCCCAAGCTCTTGAGCGTCTCAACGGCATCTTTGATGGAATTGACACCGATGACTCGAACTTTGTCGCCAATGATCGAGGTAATTTCTCCAACTTCGGCAAAGGGAACAAGAAAAATATCTGCACCGGCATCTCTTACGGCTATCGCCTTTTGTCTAATACCGCCGACTTCACCGACACTTCCGTCAAGTTCGATTGTTCCGGTTATCGCCACTTTATTTCCATTAGCCAAATCTCCCTCAGTCAAAGAGTCGAGAATCTGCAAAGTAAATGCAAGACCAGCTGATGGTCCTCCAATATCTTCAGACTCGAGCTTGACGTCATATGGAAAATCAAAACTGAGGTTGGAAGTAGAGAGAGCCACGCCCAAAAAGCCCTGTGTCATATTGTCTGGGTTGGTCCCTAGCTCAATGTCAACAGCTCGAATCTCGCCTTCGCCAGATTTAACTTTTAGCTGCACGGCGTCTCCAGGCGTTACCGCCTTCACAGCTTTCACAAGCTGTAGATGATCCTTAACTGACTCGCCATCCATCTCGATGATCACGTCGCCTGACCCGAGCTTCTGATCTGCCGGCGAGCCCTTTTCAACCTTAGCGACTTCGGCGCCCTCGCCAGTTATGGCGTCATAGCCGAGATATTCAAAGGCAACACCTAGAGCAGTCTCTTTCGAACTCGCCATATATTGAAGATTGATCTTTGTCAGCTCATCCTCAGAGACCGACGGAGGGCGAATCGCTGCTTCTTCAAATATGTCCACTGACGGATCGAGCCAGCCTTGAAAAATCTCAAAGAGAGTGGCTTGACCCAGCGAGACGGTCGTCAGAAAAATCTTTCCATCAGAAGGGTAGCTTGGGCCTTTCTCAACCTTCACCAAAGGTTCCACATCGGTGGCCTGACCAGGAGAAATGGCGTAATACGAGAGTGGAATGTTCAAGGCCCCGTATAACGCCGCTACAAACAAAACCAATCCGATAATACGGAACCAGTCAGAAAATTTTTTCTTGGGATTCGGTGTTGGAAGAATTGTTCCACCGGCAAATTCGTCTGGTCCAACTACGCTTTCATTCACTGTGTTCTCATTCATTGTCACTTTGGTCGTCATCGGTGGAACTATTGCCATCATTGCCTACATCCTCATCGGCACTGACGACCAACACGTTACGGATAAAAAGCAAACGGATGGCGTCACTACCAACGTCGAGCCCCCACCATCTATGCCCGCCCTGGCAGAACCTGTGCCCGATGCGGCAGAACCAATGCCTGAACCCGAAACGGCTTCTGCGTTTACAAAACTTTTGATCTCTACAAGGAACCCACCCATTTCGTCGCGACTTCCACGGTTCACAAAGCTGATCGGTTCAACCGTGGGAATGGGTTTTCTAATCGCAGGGGCAATGGGGGTCTTTGGCTTGATACTAATAATTACGCTGCGTATCTTCGCCAATGTCTGACAACAGCGAGACCGATAACAACGGGTCTGACAACAGCCCTCGCCGACTTGCCGCAATAGCCGGCTTCACAGGCGATGAAGAAACTTCACGTGAGCTTTTGAATCATGATGACCCATCAGTCAGAGCAACTGCCTTAAAGGCACTTTCTCGTATGGGCGCAATTGATGTAGACCTTGTCCGTAAAGCACTCGAAGACCCAGCACCGACTGTGCGCCGACGTGGTCTCGAACTGGCGATTCCTTTTGATTCAATCGACCTGGCCCCCTTGCTTGTTGACCCTGATAACTCAGTGGTCGAACAATGCGCCTGGGCCGCTGGTGAACGGGCCAAAGCCGACGCCCAAGTCATAGAGGCTCTATGCGAAATTGCATTGCATCATGAGGACAGTCTTTGTCGAGAAGCTGCCGTCGCAGCCCTTGGCGCAATTGGAGACCCGGTGGCTTTACCCACAATCCTCAGCGCAACCAAAGACAAGGCAACAGTCAGAAGAAGAGCAGTAATCGCCTTGGCTCCCTTTGAAGGACCAGAAGTTGATATTGCCCTCCAGCTCGCAGCCAAAGATCGAGACTGGCAAGTACGCCAAGCTGCTGAAGACCTCCTGACTTAAGGTGAGATCCATTTGTGCCGAAACAATGCGTGTTGCGTGAAAGAAGAATCTCCCCACAGATTGAGGATCAAGTGAAGGTCATTCCAGGCCGGCCAGAGGTCATCGAACCGGATCACCACTCATCCCGTACGGCGGGGAGGGTTCTCGCGTTCTTGTTTCTCTGCAGTGGTGTGGCGACGCTTCTCTCACCTCTGCTGCCTAGACCAGCGGGATTTGATGTGGATGGGGTCGTTGCCGTGGGTCTGGCTGCTACGTTCATAGGCCTCGTCTCCTTCGCTCTGCCGTGGGATCGCTGGTCAATCCGGGTGTCCCTGGCCGGACTCCCAATCGCGCTGGTGCTCATCTCGCTTCACAACATCGCCGGCGGCGCGGACCCTTACCGGTTTGGGCTTTTCTACCTGGTGGCATTTGTCTGGGTTGGCATGTTTCAACCGAGGGGCACGGCGATACATTTCATTCCCCTCCTCCTTCCTTCCTATATTGCGCCTCTCTTGATAAACGGGGCATCAGCTGTTGCCTACGCATCGGCCGTCTATGCCTTGCCCATCTATGTAATGGTGGGCGAAGTACTGGCTTGGAAGACCCAGAGACTGCGAGATCTTCAGAATCGCTTGGCTTTTCAGGCACTTCACGACCCTTTGACCAATCTCGCCAATCGCCGTTTGTTGTTGGACATCATGCAGCGATCACTCGCCCGTGCGGCGCGTACCGGCGCCCCGATCGGCCTGCTTTACATCGATCTTGACGGCTTCAAACAAATCAACGATTCCCTCGGTCACGCAGCGGGAGACGATCTCTTGCGAGAAGTAGCAAAGATTCTTTGCGGCCTGGTCCGCGCCGGGGATGTAGCCGTAAGGTTGGCCGGCGATGAGTTTGCAGTCCTGGTTGAGGGCGAAGTTACGACTGAGGGGCTTTCTGCGCTGACGGAACGAATCCGCGAGCAGGTCTACCTGTTGGGAGCGGGACTCGGCGTTCCCGTGGGAGCGAGCGTGGGCACGGCCATCTCCGATGGCTTCGAGAGCCCAGAAGAGCTTTTGCGTCGCGCCGATGTGGCGATGTACCAAGAAAAACAAGCACTTACGCAAACCGCCGCCGGCCCCATCGTCTCATCTGAGGCACCACAACCTGAACCGATGCACCTGGCAGGGCTGCGGGATCCCGAGTCCCACGAGCTGGAATTCCGCCCGGCCGGCTCCTGACCGATAGGACCACACATAGGTTGCGAGCCATCTTGTTGGGTCCCTCCGGGTATGGGGTACTGCGCTCAGCCCTTCACGTACGACAGCTTCTCGACAACCTTGCCATCACGGATACGAAACACGTCGACGCCCCGCACGTGACCGCCGTCCCAGTGATACTGCCATCGCTGCACGACCCGGTCACCGGCAGAGAAAATCTCCTCTTCCTCAAACCGGGAATCTGTGTCCATGAAGATGTCACTCCAGGCGGCTCGGATGGCTTCCCGCCCGACGTGGCGGGTCCCGTCCGGCGCCGGTCCGGTGGCGTCGAATACACAGTCGTCGGCGACCAGGACGAGGGCGGCGTCGAGGTCGTGATCGGCCCACGCCTTGCAGAAGTTTTCAACCACTTCAAGAGAATCCATCACTGCAGACTACTTCAGGGTCGAGGGCTCGGACGAAGGCGTCCATGAGGGCAACGACGTAGTCGGCGTCGATGAGTGGGGTGTTCACAGGAGTCATAAGTGCGGCCACCTTACCCGGTCTAGTAAGGAACGTAGCGCGGATCACGCCAGCAATGACGGGTGCGAGCTGTCCGGGTGCGGTGTGGAGCGTCGCAGCGATCTCGTCGGGGCCGTGGGTGTCGATGAGGCGGTAGACATCAAAGAGGTCAGAACCGTGCTTGGTGGAGCGACGTTGCGACCGAGCGAAGCCCACGGCGTGCGACTTCGCGGCGACAAGCGCTGCGGGAGTCGCGACCCGGATCATTTGGGCATCATCGAGTGATGGGGTTGTGGCTACGGTGACGTTGGCCGCAGTGTCGAGCGCCCAACGATGGCTGGCGACGAAGAGGCGGGGACCGTCATCGATGCCATCGAGGTCTTGGTCGGTGACGGTCGCCGTCGCAATCACATCCACCTTGATGTCGTCGATGACGACGCGCTCGGGGCTGTCATGGTCTCGGGTGAGGATCTCGACGAGGGTCGGTGTGTCGTCGCCGGTGACGATGTCAACGTCTCCGGTCGCGCGGTAGGAGTTGTTGTGCGCGGCGACGCGGATGGTTACGGCGAGCCCGCCGATGAGCGCGGCGTCGGGTAGGTCCGTTCGGGTGAGTACCTTGCCGGCCACGTCGAGCAGCGGGCCGGCGGCGGCGTTGATGAGGATCATGGCCAATCCGACTCCCGGGTCCAGGGGTACGGCAGCGGCTCGGGGGGCTTCCAGCCGTCGAGGATCTCGCGTCCACGCCCTTGGTCGCGGGCGAGGTCGAGCGCGAGGTACAGCGGGTGCGGCGTCGGCCAGTCGATCGTGTTCAACGGCGCCCGACGCCGACCTATGCACACCAACGGCGTCGGCGGCACGGCGATGACCCCGGTGGCGTTGGCCCAGTCGGCAGACCCGAGCCGGCGTTCGGCCCGGCGGGCGGAGAGAAGATCGGGTACCCAGATCCACGGTCGGTCCCCCGAAAGGAACATTGGTGCCCCCCAGGCCAGCGCCGCTTCGTCGCCCCCCTGGGCCCAGCCGATCTCGTCGAGGTCGTCGACGTTCGGCTTGAGCCATTCGAGCTCATCGGGGACCGGACGGGTGGCGACGGGCTTGGCATGCACCGGTCGCCACACCGCGACCAGAGCGTCGAACAGGTCGGGGACCTCGGGTTCGCCATTGGGGAGGATATAGCCGCTAGCTCGTAGGAGGGCGGCCGCTTCGCTGACCGTCGATGGAGCCATGCCGATCGCACGGGCGACCGAACGGATCGACGATGGCTTCGCCTCGCCACTAACTAACAGCGCGGCAGCATAGCTGATCCCCGCACGGCCACGGATTGGGCTGTCGCTCGCTGGGGCCGCGAGTGCCATGCGAGGGCTTGGCTCTGGGTGGAGACCTCCGGGTGGGAGCCGGATCTCGATAGTGGCGTAGCGGTGCAGCAGCCGCAGCTCGCTGCGCCGGTCGAGCCAGCTCCAAGAGGCGGCGACCAACTGTTCCTTGGCTTTGGCAGCGATCTGGTCGGCGACCACGATGTGTGCGCTGCCGTCGGCTTCGGCGGCGATGAGCGCCTCGGCCTCCTGAGGCGAGAGCGATGAACGCGGATGAACGGCTGCCAGCCACGGTCCCCAGGCGTCCATCTCGATCCTCACCCGATCCGGACCAACAACAGAGATCGAGAGCCCAGTCGTCAAGCCGGCCACTTCGGCGAGGTCCTCGATGGCGATTGCGAGCTGGTCCCTCTGGCTGGTTCGAATAGCTGGCATACGGTTCCGTCCCTTCAACGTTCGGTAGCTACCGAACATTCTACCCTGTTCGGTGCGCGGTAGCGACCGAACACCCATAAAGAGGAAGTACTACTCGTGACTACTCGTGGCTGCCTTGAAATAGAGAGCGAAGGGCATCAAATTCTTCAATGCAGTGACCGGCGCCCAACACAACACATTCGAGAGGCATCTGCACTAAATGCACAGGAACGTTTGTCTCTTCAGCCAGTCGTTGGTTAAAACCCCTGAGCATGCCGCCGCCGCCCACCAGGTGAATGCCTTGGTGAATAAGATCTTGAGCTAATTCAGGTGGGACCTCGCCTAAGCAAGCAACCACCGATTCGCATATCGCCGATACAGAATCAGCCAAAGCCCCCGCAATTTCTTCGGGTGACAAAATCACAGTCTTTGGTAATCCGCTTACCATGTCTCGGCCTCGAACTTCGGCCTTGACTTCGTCGCCCATCGGCCATGCTGAGCCAATCGCAATCTTGATGTCCTCAGCTGTTCGCTCTCCAATGGCAAGCCCGTACTCACGCTTTACATAGGTCTGCACTACCGCATCGAATTCAAACGAGCCAAGACGAATCGCACGGAGTGCAACGATGCCCCCAAGAGAAATGACTGCCGACTCACTGGTACCGCCTCCGATGTCTACAACCATGTTCCCAAGAGGCTCGTTTACTGCAAGACCTGCACCTATGGCAGCGGCCATTGGTTGATCCAACAACAGGGCATCTGCGGCTCCTGCTCGACGAGCAGCATCGATCACCGCACGACGTTCTACTTCGGTAATAGCCGAAGGGGTGCAGATGATTACGCGAGGTCGATTGAAGCGGCTAACGCCAACGCGGTGCAACAAGAGACGAATCATTCGCTGCGTGACTTCAAAATCGGTAATAGCGCCCTTACGCAAGGGACGAACTGCGCGGATGTAACCAGGGGTACGGCCAATCATCGACCAAGCTTCGTGGCCCATTGCCAATACCTCGCCCGAACGAGTGTCCAGAGCGATAACCGTTGGTTCGTTTAAGACAATTCCACGCCCGCGCTCATATACCAGCGTATTAGCCGTTCCCAGATCAATCGCTAGGTCACGAGCCAGTTGCCTCTACCTCTCCCTCGGCCGACTTGTATCTGTCGTCGGCATTTCTCTGGGTGCCAGAGCTCGCATCTCTTTCGAGAAACTATCAACGCTGTTTTCCAACGTTTTGGGTTTGGAATTACGCATCCAAATCAGCAGAGAGCCCAGCAAGCTGAAGATCACCGCTAACAATAAAAACAATGCCCCACTCATGAACGCACCTCTTCAATAGAACGAATCTCTTGTGCATCATTACCCCAACCAGAACCGCTATCCCAGGTTTCGTGTTTCCAGATTGGGGCAACCTGTTTCAACGTGTCTATGCAGAATCGAGCTGCATCAAAAGCCTCGGCCCTATGGGGTGCAGATACCGCTACCAAAACAGCGGACTCTCCGAGCTCAACTACTCCCACTCGATGCAACAGGGCAACCCTTCCAATCATTGGCCACCTTTCATGAGCCGTCTGGGCAATATCTGCAAAACATTTCAAGGTGGGTTCCTCATATGCCTCGTATTCGAGGTGTGTTACGCCAACTCGACCGTCAGCGTTATCACGTGTCGTTCCATTGAACAACACCAAAGCACCACAATCATCTCTGATCACCCAGCCAACGACTGCCTGCAGCGGCAGTGGGGAAGAACAAAGTGCAGTCCAATTGTTGCCGTCATGTGGAGCCTTGATAGTCATTACCATCCATCGTACGGGTCAGACGCGCCCAATGTTGGCCTTACCGGCCCTATCCTCTTATGAATGGACCCTAAAGGTGATATGTCAGATGACATGAACTGGCTTCAATCGGGACAGCCCGAAGATTCACCAGAGCCGTGGAGCCCACCTCCGCCACCAGATGATCGCGTATGGCGCCACCCCACTGAACTCGATTCAACAATTTATGAATCTTCTTATGGACCTTCGAATCAAGCAGTTGCCGTCGATTCCAATCACTCTTCTCGAACAAGATCATCGATCTTTTTGGCCTTAGGTTCAGGAACCGTGGGTGCAATCTTGGTCGTATCCATCTTGGGCGCAGTGGGTGCGCTCAATACGTCGCCACAACGTGGAAACGTCGTGGTCAATGAAAATGTTGTTCCCGCAAACTCTCGCAACCTGACAGCTGTTCCAACCGCTCCTGCCGGTGACGTTGTTTCGATTGCCGCTCAGGTAAGTCCTGCGATCGTTCGTATGAAAATCACAGACCCAACGCCAAGTAGCGGATCGGGAGTTTTGTTCAGCGACAACGGGTATTTGCTGACAAATGCACACGTGGTCGATGGTGCAAAGTCTCTCTTCGCAGTTCTCTCCGATGGCACCGAACTCGAAGGAAAGATCATCGGAAAAGACTCTGAGACCGATATAGCAGTGGTAAAAATCGAACGAAAAGAACCTTTCGTAACTGCAACTCTCGGTAGTGCAATAGGACTAAAAGTTGGCCAGCCTGCCATTGCAATCGGGTCTCCGCTCGGCCTAATCGGCGGCTCGTCCGTTTCTACCGGAGTCGTAAGTGCACTCGGGCGTAGGGTGGAAAGCGAAGAGGGCAACCCGCTGCTCGACATGATCCAAACTGATGCTGCAATTGCTCCCGGCTCATCAGGTGGAGCCCTTTTAGATCACAACGGCTCTGTCATAGGCATAACAACTGCCATTGCGGTTTCTCAGGTAGGTGCCGAAGGCCTTGGTTTTGCGACACCAATAGACATTGCACGTTCAGTCGCAGACCAAATTATCGCTACCGGTAAAGCTGAACATGTGTGGCTTGGTATCGAGGGCACAGATCTTGACCCTCAATCTGCGAAAGATGCCTCAATAGCAGGAGGCGCACGAATTGAGCGAGTCGTAAGAGATAGTCCGGCTTTCACAGCTGGACTGACTAAACAAGACGTGATCGTCGCTATAGACAAAGAACCGATTACATCAATGTCTGCGCTTGTTCTTGCCCTGCGTAATCGAAAACCTGGTCAAGAGATTGAAGTTACTTACTTACGCAACGGCAAAGAGACCAAGGCCACAGTAAAACTGACCAAACGTCCTAAAAACTTTAACTAGTTAGACCCAGCTAACTGGTCAGGTCAGCTCTTTAACCAGCGTCTTGCCGCGCCGGCAATAGCTACCCCGAAGCCAACCAGGGCGCCCGCAAAGGTGACAAGCGCAAATTCTTGACGACGCTTTGGACTCAACCGAGACCACAATGTCCCCCGATTGATAGAGACAAACGCTTGGGCATTCGTAAAGTTCGGATCCCAACCGGCGGCCTTGAGAGCATCATTGGCCACAACCCATGGGTGCGTGCAATATGGCAAAAGCCCACCCATCAAATTTTCAGCTCGGCGTTGGCGAAATCGTGCGATGCGAGACGGAATCAATAGATGCTGAGGTGTTCCCGCAAGAGCACGCACTTGTGATCCATCCAACCATCCATCACTTGCCACATTAAAAATGCCGTCAAGGCGACGTTCGCATACAAATGCAATAGCACTTACCAAATCGTCAACGTGGATGAATTGCATAGGTGGGTCGCCATCGCCTGGGGGAATGCCCAGCCCCTTCATCAAAACAAAATCTGGCCAGCGTCCTTTTTCGCCCAGCACAAGGGCGGGGCGCAGAATTGAAAGGCAGACATCAGAAGGGTTAGACGACTGGCTAATTTGGTCGCTGCGCCAGTGATGACCACGCTGTTCAATTGCCACAAGCCGGTTCGCAAATGGAAGATCGGTGTTAGGCGCAACCGAAGACTTTTCAGTTATAGGAATGGGGTTGTCTGGCCTTGCCCCATAAACCAATGCACTGGTCACAATGACCAAGTGAGGCTTGTCAGACCAAACGATTCTGGTTTCCCCTAAAAATGGATCATTAAGCGACGGCCACTTATCTACCCGGCTGCCAAGGGCTTCGGCCAACAGCACAACAGTATCGAAAGAAACAGAGCCAAGATTCTCCTCAATCGAGTCAAAAACTATTGGTTTGATGAGGTGATTTTCCGAGGACAACTCTTCGACCAGCTTCTGGCGCAAGGGGGTATCGGGACCAATTATCGCCGCGGTGTGTATATTGCTCTGCACCCGCCTACCATGCCCTCGTGAGCAGCTTTGGTCCAACTGGAGATAATCCATTCGAGGGAATCCCCTTTTTAAACGATCTTTCACGCATGATGCGCTCCTCTGGCCCGGTTAGTTGGGAAGCTGCGCGTCAGTTTGCTGTCCAGATAGCCACTGGTGGGAGAAGTGAAAACAATCCAGATCCACTCGAAACCATACGCCTAAACGAATTATTTCGAGTTGCCGACCTCAGAGTCGCAAATGCAACGGGGCTTCAAACATCTACTACCGGTGCTTTGGTAAAGATCACACCAGTCACTCGCAAAGAATGGACCTTGCGCACCCTAGAGGCCTATCGCCCTTTCTTAGAGCGTCTAGCCGATTCGTTATCAGTTAAACCAAGCATTGAGTCGAACATGCCATTGCCAAGCGGAGTCGACAAGTTCTTCGAAAACATGTTTTCTCTTGTTACCCCCCTCATGTTGGGCATGCAGTCAGGAGCAATGGTCGGCCATCTCGCAACAAGATCATTTGGCCAATTCGATCTGCCACTGCCTCGCCCTTCATCTGACGAACTCTTATTGATAAGTCCAAATCTCGAAGCATTCGGTGACGAGTGGAGCCTTCCCCGAGATGATCTGTTTTTGTGGGTGGCGCTCTCTGAGCTGACTTATCACGTTGTCCTTGGTCTTCCCCATGTGAGAGCTCGACTAGAAAATCTGGTCATCGAATACGTAAAGGGTTTCCAACTCGACCCAGATGCTTTGCAATCAAGCCTTGAGGGCGTCGACCCCACTGATCCTCAAGGAATGCAAAACGCTCTCGGCGACCCAACCGTATTGTTGGGAATCATACGTTCACCTCAGCAAGAAATTTTGATGCCTCAGCTTGAAGCTTTGGTAACTGTCATCGCAGGATACGTAGATCACATTCTCGACACTGTTGGAGCAACACTGATCGAGACCTATGGTCGTCTCACCGAAGCTCTTCGCCGCCGACGCATAGAGGCAACATCGGGCGACAAGTTAGTGGAGCATCTCTTTGGCCTTCACCTTGGTCGAGAACAATACGATCGAGGAACATCTTTTGTCTCTGGGGTTATAGAACGAGGCGGCGATGAAGCTTTGGCCAGGCTGTGGCTTTCTGAACGAGAACTCCCAACCCCGCCAGAAGTAGATGCACCAGGACTCTGGCTGGCCCGTATCGACCTCCCCAACGACTAGCGCTTTATTACTGCGACGAGTTTTTCCCACCAAGGGGCAAGATGAATGTGTCTGCCGGTGCCGTATAAAAGCGCGGCTGCAATACATGCCAAGCCGATGACTAAAAAACCGCTGTCACGGGGAATCGGTAGCGCAACCGGAACCAATGCGCCTGCGACCCACGTAAGTTGAAATCGAGTTTCAAACCGAGCAAACGACCTTGCCTTATTGGCATCTGGAGCGTCTCGCTGAACAATCGCGTCGAAGCAGAGGCGTGCAGCGCCGGCAGCCGTCGAGACAACAAAAGCCACCACTAGACCGGCTGCCGGGCCAGAAACGTTGATTGCAAATAGAGCTGGAGGAACGATTCCTATCAAACAGCCCAACAAGAGTCGCTCTTCTCGTGTTTTGCTACTCAAGAGTGGAACGACAAAAGAGCCGGTCAAAGATCCGATTCCACCGGCAACCAACACTGCGCCAAACCACCAAGTTGCAACATCTTGTTCTCGAAGCCAAAAGGCCATCAAAAAGGTAAAGAAACCAACCACGGCACGGATCAAGGCCATGGCTCCTGCAGCTAACAGAATTCCCGAACTCCGTAGTTCGGCAATCTCAATCGAAGTCGGCTTGTCTGTAGCCATCTTTTCTGAAGGCAACGGCCACGAAGAGACTGCTGCAAAAGCAAACATAATCGTTGCTAATCCAAGAACCCAGGGTGCACCGATCTGTAGAAGCGCCACGCCTGGTAAAGAGGCAGAGAAACCAGAAAGGCCGCTTATTATCACCAGCTTGGCGTTAGCTTCGACCAACTGATCATCTCGACTGGTAACAGCCGGCACAAGTGCCGCCTTTGCAATCCCATAACCCTTTGCAAGAACAAGTACAGCGAAGGCCTCAGGAAACAAAAGCAGTTTGGTCAGATCATCGGTCAATAAGAGACAAATCACTGCCCTGATGAACCCCGAAGTAATCACCATCAGTCGGCGACCGCCCGCTCGATTGTCAATCCAAGGCCCAAGCAGTGGCGACACCACCGCAAACGGCGCCATCGTTAAGGCGAGATATAACGCCACTCTTCCACGAGCGGCATCAGGTGATATTGAAAAGAAGAGGGACCCAGCAAGAGCAATTGCCACCAGTGTGTCGCCGGCAGACATAAATGCATGCGTGCGCGCCAAGGCAGTAAATGAGCTTGTCTGGTCGCGCATCGTTACCAAGCGTTCTAAAAACAAATTAAGGCCTCTTTCACCCTGACATCGTAGGTCCCAAGATTTCTAGGAGAAGCTTAAGTTATGAGAACAAATTGCCGATGCAGGAGACATGGCAGAATTGACTCGCTTACTCAGTGACATTTACGGATCTCCACCCGCAGCAGAAACAGAAACCGAGGAAATCGAAACCGAGGAAATCGAAACCGAGGAAATCGAATCTTTCAGCGATTCACTGCCCCAGCCGGCTCCCATATGGGAGAGTGAAGATCAGCTAGATGAGATTTTTTCTGCTTGGAACCCTGGGCCTGATCAATATGCTTCAGCCGAAGAACACGAACTGGTGGCTGAACCATTCACCGCTGATGCTCAGTGGGCACCGGTAGACGAGAGTGTCCCTGTTGATTCAAGCTCGGTTGATTCAAGCTCGGCCCCTGACCCATTCGAGCCGTTCCAGTCGTTCGCCCATGCAGAGTCAGATCACCACTGGAGCGCTCACGTTCCTGAAGCCCCCTTTACCGACGTGAATGTTCCAGGTACCCAGATTCAAACGGGCTGGACTCGACACGATGATGACCTGCTACCAAGCGGAGTGGCCAAGCGAGGGTTGAGCTTCTTCCGACGTTAGATATCCCAACTAAGTTCGAGGAATTTCGTACTTGTAGCCCAGCCCCCTGATAGTGGTGATGCGAGTGGGCCGAGAAGGGTCATCCTCAACCTTTCCTCGCAAACGCTTGACATGGACATCGAGTGTTTTGGTGTCGCCCACGTAATCGAAACCCCAGATCCGATCAATCAAGGTCTCACGCGTGACCACCCTGCCTGCGTTAAGCAGCAAGATCTCCAGCAGCTCAAACTCCTTTAGAGGCATAGGAACTTGCTTACCTCTAATCACTACTTCGTGACGTTCCGAATCAAGTTGCACATCGTCAACTCGTGTTATCCCATCTGACTCCAACTCGATACCTGATTCGCCAGGACCTCGGCGCAGTGCCGCTCTGATCCGTGCTACCAACTCTCGAAGGCGATACGGCTTCGAGACATAGTCATCGGCACCAACTTCAAGTCCAACGACCGTGTCTATCTCACTCGTCTTTGCCGTAACCATGATGATTGGAACATCAGAATACGTCCGAATACGGCGACACACATCTATGCCTGATATGCGCGGCAACATAACATCCAACAACACCAGGTCAGGACGATACTCGTCAAAGAGAGTTAAAGCTTCTGATCCATCACGAGCAACGAGCACTTGAAAACCTTCACGCTTTAAACCAACAACTACAGCGTCGACAAAGGATTCCTCATCTTCCACCAGTAAAATCGTCGATTGTTTATTCACCATCTTTGTTCACCCTTCCTGATGCGTTCTTATGACTCGAAATCTCCCAACGGAAGCTGGAGACAAAACACTGATCCCGCTCCCTCGACCGACTCAACAGTTACCTTCCCCCCGTGATTTTTCATGACATGGCTCACGATGGACAGTCCTAGGCCAGTTCCCCCCGTCTCTCTGCTACGTGCTCGGTCAACGCGATAGAAGCGCTCGAAAATCCGTTCTAAATCTCTTGCGGGAATGCCAATGCCTTTATCGCTAACCGATATCTCTGCCCAAGAGTTCTCGCATGTGGTCTTCACCTTTACGACTGATAACTCATCGCTGTACTTACATGCATTTTCCAGCAAGTTGCTGATTGCCGAGATCAACTGACGAGGGTCGGCTAAAACAAAGATTTCTTGCGAAACTTCTTGAAGATCAATGCTTATTGATCTCTCTTTTGAAAGAGATTCGACACGCTCCACCGCTGCAGAGATCAATGAGCTGAGGGGGACCCTCTCCGGCTGAGAGCTTTCCTCATCCTCAATACGGCTGAGATCTAACAGATCATCAATCATTCGAGAAACCCGAAATGCTTCTCCTGTCAAGCGCTGCGAAAGTCGCCTCATAACCGTCATATCATCTTCGTCAGAAATCGTCTCGGCCAAAAGACCAAGGGCGCCCACCGGGGTTTTGAGTTCATGGCTTATGTTTGCGACAAAATCCTTGCGAACCTCTTCAAGCCGGCGTCGTTCAGAAACATCTTCGATGATCACAACCAAACCCAAACGGCGGTCATCACTACTTAGCGGATGTGCGATGAGCGAAATCATTCTCTGAGGTGGCCCGATCAAATGAAGATCTTGGTGAGCAAATTCATCCGAAAGCGCAGCCTCTAGCACTTCATGAATTGCCTGTTCGACTAAAACATCACCGTGGCGTGCTTCGAAGAACACCTCGGCAGTATCGTTGCGCATGATTATCTGACCTTGTTGATCACAGATAACTAATCCATCAGATATTGAGTTCAACGACTCTTTGAGAAAATCGTTAAAAGTTTCCAGTTGGCGAATTCGCTCATCATTCGCTTGTAGCTGTAGTTCCATTTCACGAATAACTGACTTGTTTGAACGAACCCAGCTCAAGGTCTTAATCTCCCGAAGACAAGTCAGTTGATTCCTTAATCTGTGCGGTTAACTTTTCTCTCGCAGCTAAACGTGAGGCACCGATATGTTCTGGCATCCAACCTGTAATCATGTACTGAACTCGCTCACCGACATTTACAGCGTGGTCAGCAATGCGTTCGTAGTAGCGGCCGACTAATGCCAATTGAACGGAAATTTGAACATCGCTGTGTTGACGTTCATGAGATTCGAAAATCGCCTTTATATAGTTCGCATGCAGCTGATCAATTTCGTCATCCATGTCATCCAACGCTGCAGCAAGTGCGATATCTTCATCGACATAAGCATCAATAGAAAGACGAAACAGGCGTCCAACTTTTTGGCCAAGCTGATCGATCATGCCTCTGAGAACGGGATCAATCTGAACCCCATACATACGCCTCGCGCTCTTGACGATATTTACAACAAGATCACCCGAACGCTCTATTTCGGCTGCCATACGAAGATCTGTTAGAAGGGTTCTCAAGTCACTTGCCATTGGCTGTTGCAATGCAAGCAACTGATAGCAGCGCTCTTCAATGTCAAGAGTTAAGACATCGAGCACATCGTCGTTTCTGATAATTGCTTCGGCAACCTCGAGGTCACTCTCTAAGATCACCTGAGTCGCCTGCGCCAACGACTCGCTCACCATTCCGGCAAGCCGCACCACTTCACCTCGAACCAAATCCAGGTCTTGGTGAAAACTCTTGCGAATATCCATTTCCATATTATTCCCCCACTCCTAGCCAAACCGACCGGTTATATAGTTTTCGGTCCGTTCGTCGCTTGGAGCCGAGAACATCTGCTGAGTACGGTCGTATTCAACAAGAATGCCGGTTCGTTGATCGCCACCCTCACTGACTTCGGTTGTAAAAAATGCACAACGATCGCTCACCCGAGCGGCTTGTTGCATGTTGTGGGTGACGATGATGATCGTGTACTCACTCTTAATTTCTTGCATCAAGTCTTCAATACGAGCGGTGGCTATAGGGTCGAGCGCAGAACAAGGCTCGTCCATAAGGACTACTTCTGGGTCAATTGCCAACGCGCGCGCAATGCAAAGTCTTTGTTGCTGCCCACCTGAAAGACCCGTTGCCGATGTTTTTAGACGGTCCTTAACCTCGTCCCACAAAGCGGCTCTGCGCAATGAGCGCTCGACGATTTCGTCCATCTCGCCTTTTATGCCTCCGATGCGAGGACCAAAAGCGACGTTGTCATAAATCGACTTTGGAAAAGGATTGGGTTTTTGAAAGACCATCCCGACACGTCTACGCACTTCAACAGGGTTGACCTCTGGGTCGTAGAGGTCGACGCCGTGGTACTCGATCTTTCCCTCTATACGAGCGCCCTCTACCAAATCGTTCATACGGTTGAAACAACGAAGCGCTGTGGTTTTCCCACATCCCGAAGGACCAATGAAAGAGGTTATTTCGTTGGAAGCAACTCTCAGCGTTACATCACGCACGGCTTGGAATTTTCCATAGAAAACCGACAGGTCACGCACATCGAAGATGACTTGACCGTCGTGAATCACATTTTCTTGTCTTGGTACCGAGACAGCTTCTTCGATGGGCTCAAGTATGTCAGTACGGACCTCAACACTCGGTTCGGTGGTCATAAGAATTTCCTCTTTATATTCATTAAGTTCATCGTGACTTCTCGTAATGATTACGAAAGAAAATTGCTGCGGCGTTTAGTGCCAACACGACGACCAATAAAACAACGATCGCCGCAGCTGTGTTCGACTTCCAAGTTTCTGGCTGCTTTGCCCAATGAAAAATAACTATTGGCAATGCGGTGAAGGGCCCGGTGACATCCAATGCAGACCCACCGTTGAAAAATCCCATAATTGCACCCACCAAAATAAGTGGGGCTGCTTCCCCTACGGCTCGCGACAGTGAGAGTACCGTGCCCGTCAAAATGCCAGGCGCAGCATAAGGAAGCACCTCACTGCGAATGACTTCCCAGCGCGTGGCCCCGACACCAAAAGCGGCTTCTCGAAGACTGTCTGGCACTGCGCGTATAGCTTCTGCTGAGGTGATGATCACTATTGGCAATACCAAGATCGATAGCGTCAGTCCCGCAGAAAGCAAAGATCGCCCACCGGTGACGCCGGGAATGCCTCGCACAAACAAACTAAAACCGAGAATTCCATAAACAACCGATGGAACTCCTGCAAGATTGCGAATGTTGACATCGAACAATCTGGTGATTCGAGAATGTGGTGCGTACTCTTCGAGATATACCGCCGCCCCGATACCGATGGGAAAGGCAGTCGCAATAACAATCAGCCCGATTGTCAATGTTCCTTGAATTCCCTGAGCTACACCGGCTCTGGCCGTACCGGCAGAAAGATCTGAGCTGAGAAAATCGCCAAGGCGTGAGTTCAAAACATCCCAACCATCAGTTACAACCGTAAAGATAAGAATTGCAAGAATCACTACGGTGGTTGAGGCGGCCAGGTACAACAAGGAGCGAAAGATCGTTCCGCCACGATCGAAACGTGAAGCTAAAAGACGCTGGCGAACAACCTCAGCGGCCACTGGTGCAAGATTTCCAGGTGTAGAGATAGCCATCAGACCAGCCTCCTTCTTGAATTAGTGGCCATTCTTGTTTAGTGGCAATTCTTGATTAATAGCGTTGTCGAATTCGGCGGACAAAACGTTCAGCGACGATGTTGAGGCCAAGTGTGATGCAAAAAAGAAGCAACCCTACAAAGAACAGACTCTGGAAAGCATCGCCGGATCCCGTTACTTGGTCGCTTCCTGAAGCAAGAGCTGCCATTGCGGCTGTCATAGTCTGACCTGGGCCAAGAACCTCAGTCGTAAATTGAGACCCACCAGTCCCTCCCGCTGCGATTGCCACCACCATCGTCTCTCCGATGGCACGAGAGACGGCCACAATAAATGCCGCAACCAACCCTGATACTGCCGCTGGAATCACCACACGAATCGAAGTGGTTACTTTCTTTGCCCCCATGCCATATGCGGCTTCTCGCAAAGATTGTGGAACTGCACGCATCGCGTCTTCTGAGATAGAAGCAACCAAGGGAATCGTAAGAATTCCAACACCTATTCCGGCCGCTACGAGATTGAACAAGGTGGCGTCGAAAAGATTGCGAACAATCTGTGGCGATATCCAAGTAAGTGCAAACACCCCAACAACCACACTGGGTATGCCGGCGAGCATCTCAAGAGTGGGTTTCAAGAAACGCCTCACCCGGGGCCGGGCGTATTCAGCCAAGTAGATAGCCGTTCCCAGCCCCAGTGGAATCGAAATCAGCATGCCAATAACCGTCACCAGCAAAGAGCCCACGAAGATGGTTTTGACATCGAAGTATCCACGTCTTGGAAACCAACCACTGGGGCTGGCCAATGCAGATAGATCTACAGAGTTCAGGAACGAAGCTGCTTCGCTGAACAAAGAACCAACAATGAGTCCGCTAATGAGAATGGTTATTGATGCAGCAATGAAGAACGAGGCGCGTACGAACAAGTCCATGCGGATGCGACGAGGGTTTCCTCGGAAATCGCTAAGGCTCAAACCAGACCCGCTCAAGTGCTGCTCCCACTCTCTTGAAACTAGACGTCTTACAAATGACAAGGAGGGGGACTAGCTGCAGCTAATCCCCCTCCTATAAATATGGACCTAACCGGCCTGTGTTGAAGAACCGACCGTGCGGCTTTCCCAGATCTTCTTGGTCTCAGCCAACTGATCGTCCGGAAGCTGTATGTATCCAGCGGTTGTAACTTCGTTTATCCCATCTCCCAAGTAGAAATCGACGAAGTCTGCGAGAGCCTCGTTAGATTCAGCCTTGGCCTTATTGACATAGATGTAAAGAGAACGGGCCAATGGGTAAGACCCATCAGCAATAGTCTCAGCGGTTGGGGCAACACAGCCCTCGCCGCCATCAACTTCCAACTCTTTTACCGATTCGCCGGCCTCTTCAGCGAAGGCAAACCCTACCCATCCGAATGAGCCTGGGTCTCCTTCAATGCCTTGGATAATGACGTTGTCATTGGCAGAGCTTTGGTAATCGCTTCGCGTCGTCTTGACCTTGTCTTCAGTCAATTTGCCCGCTTCTACACGATCCTTTGCAGTACCTTCGAGGGCAATTTCAATGAACGAGTCGTAGGTTCCAGATTCTTCACCAGGTGCTGTCGGTACGAAATCAACACTGGGCAGCTCCGTCTTTGAACCCAATTCTGTAGCCAGCGCTTGGGCATCTGACCACTTCTTGACTCCCTCAGATTCGGGACCCATCAATGCATAGAGGTCTGCGAAGTTAAGGCAGCTGACTCCATCATTTTCAGGTGAAGTTAGGACTGAGATTCCATCGATAGCGATCTTAAGTTCGATGAACTCAATTTCCTTTTCCTCACATGCCGTTGCTTCTTCTTCTTTGATCGGTCGAGAAGCATCAGAAATATCAGTCTCTCCTGCGCAAAAACGCTTGAATCCATCGCCTGTTCCAGGACCATCAACGGTCAACTTCACATCGGGGGAATTTTCGTTAAAAAGTTCAGCGATCAATGAAGATATTGGCTCAACAGTAGAAGAACCCGAGATGACCACCTCGCCACTCGCTTCAGTCGAAGAAGCCTTTGAATCAGTATTTTCGTCATCTCCACACGCCGCTGCAA
Source organism: uncultured Acidimicrobiaceae bacterium (assembly GCA_964349215.1). Taxonomy (GTDB): domain Bacteria; phylum Actinomycetota; class Acidimicrobiia; order Acidimicrobiales; family CADCSY01; genus JACOTK01. The sequence goes on from CAYGGL010000014.1 coordinate 21,455, forward strand.
ACGTCACAAGTGTGAGTGGCACCGCGAGAGCCCTTATCCACTTCACCTTGGTAATTGCCAATGATGATCTACTCAATGTTTTCTCCTCCTGATACTTGGTACTCAAAGCATTAAGCCCGATGGGGTGGACCTTACGAGCGCCTGGTGGACAGGACCCAGACGCTGGGTAAACAGGAGATGAACAAAGGGTAAATGAAAAACCAACATCACCAGAGAAGCCTAAGAGCGTGGGGGGATCACCGCTTCCAAAAACGACGAAGTTTCTTCTCCGTCCTCTTTTTGATGCCCCCCCGGGAGATTTCCAGAGGTCCATAACTTCTAAAGTTCAGGCTTTCTGGAGAGTCGTCCAAAAATGACCAGAGGACTTCGCGGTCGCCTTCATAGGTGAGCTTTGCCATGGCCTTATCAGGAGAAAGCCAAATGATTTCATCGACCTCGTCATTTGCAACGAAGGTGCCCGAGTTGACTGTCATAGCCCAATAGCGAACCTCTTTGGGCCGGTCATGCCCATCGACATACGAACTACTTTCCAATTCCTTACCCAAGGAACACGTATAACCGGTCTCTTCTTCAACCTCTCGTAGCGCGCAGAGATCAGCGGCTTCGCCAAGTTCGCACTTACCTTTAGGAAAACTCCAATCGTCATACTCAGGGCGGTGCACAACTAGAACCTCGACCAAACCCTGATCACCCTCTTGCCAAACAATGCCACCGGCCGCCGCCACATTGCCATGGGAAGACCTTCTCCAAGAAGACCTAATCAAAGCGGGCTTGCTTGAAGAAGTTTCGCTCACAACAGGCTCTTGAGCCTTAGCCCTTGCAGCAATAATCTCTTGAAGTAGGACGTGTGTATTGATGTGATTGACGGTCTCAACCTTGCTCCAAGAGCCATCGCTTCCAAGTTCCCAAGCAAGCTCGTCATCTGCAAGATTCACTTCAAATACCTCTTGCAACTGCCCTTGGAGCAACGGATCATCAACCGAAATCATCACCTCTACCCTGCGATCGAGGTTTCTCGGCATCAGATCTGCAGAGCCGATATAAAAACCTGGATTGCCAGGCCCATTGGCATTGCCAAAGTGGAAAATGCGTGAGTGTTCCAAGAAACGACCCACGATCGAACGAACTCTGATGTTCTCAGAAAGACCGGTGACTCCTGGCCTGAGACAACATATTCCGCGAACGATCAGATCGATCTGAACCCCTGCATTTGATGCTTCATATAGAGCTTTGATTATCTCGTTATCAACTAGTGAGTTCATTTTCGCCACAATGCGACCTTCGCCGGCAGGCATTGCTGCTTCATTGGCGATCAGTTGCAACAGGCGGGGGCGCAAAGGCCCGGGAGCCACAAGCAATGCTCTAAATCGCTCTTGGCGGCCAAAGCCGGTGAGGTAGTTGAAGAGCTGGCTGAGGTCTTCTCCAACCTCAGCTTTACAGGTCAACAAACCCAAGTCTTCATATATACGAGCGGTCCGTTCGTTGTAATTACCTGTTCCGATATGGCAATAACGGCGTAGACCATCTGGTTCCTGGCGCACGACAAGCATCACCTTGCTGTGGGTCTTAAGCCCAACAAGACCGTAAACGACATGAACGCCTGCCTCTTCAAGAGCGCGGGCCCATGCGACATTGGCCTGTTCATCAAAGCGGGCTTTCAGCTCTACAAGAGCTACGACTTGTTTTCCTTTTTCCGCGGCTCGAATCAAAGACGCCATGATCGGACTACTGGAAGAGGTTCTATATAACGTGACTTTGATCGCCAACACATGTGGATCAGAAGCTGCCTGGCGAATGAATGCAGTCACCGAGGAAGTGAATGAGTCGTACGGGTGGTGAACAAGTAAATCGCCTTGGCGAATAGCGCCGAAGATATCAACCTGCTTATCTCCAGAGGCCGAAAGCCGAGGTTGGGTAACAGATTTGTGAGGTTCATCCTTCAGGTCGGGTCGGGGCAAAGACCACAATGACCACATGCCGGCCAGATCTATGGGGCTGGGACATTTATAAACATCGCCTTGATCCAAACCAAGTTCTTCGACAAGCAGCTCCATCATTTCTTCGTCGATATTTTCAGATACTTCAAGACGAACAGCCCTACCAAATCGGCGCCGGCGTAGTTCGATCTCTACCGCTTCCAAAAGATCTTCGGCTTCCTCTTCTTGCAAAGTGAGGTCGCCATTTCTTGTCACTCGAAAGGGGTGGTAAGCCTCAATGACCATTCCGGAGAAAAGAACCCCGAGATGACGAGCAATGATCTGTTCGAGAGATATATATCGATTGTTGTCAGGCAAGACGATAAAACGAGATAAGAGGTCAGGGACCTTTACTCTCGCAAATCGACGCTCATCTTCGGTTGGGTCACGAACCCATACTCCAAGATTTAGTGAGAGATTCGAAATATAGGGAAACGGATGTCCGGGGTCGATTGCCAACGGCGTAAGGACAGGAAATATCTGGTCAGAAAATATTTCTGCCAGAAACTGACGATCATCATCATCAAGTTCTCCCCACCTGACCAGATTGATTCCCGCCTCTGCCAGTCCAGGCTTTACCTCGGTAGCGAAGATCCGGTTCTGATGTTGAAGCAGGTCCTCGACCCGAGCACGAATCGCGGCCAGTTGCTCCGTTGGGTTATGTCCATCGGGGCTGTTGACGTCAATTTCGGCTGCGACCTGATCTTTCAGACCTGCTACTCGCACCTGAAAAAACTCGTCAAGATTCTGACTGAAGATTGCCAAAAACTTGGCCCTTTCAAGAAGGGGCACATCTGGCGTATCAGCTCGTGAAAGCACTCTGGCGTTGAAATCGAGCCAAGCAAGCTCGCGATCAAGGAAATATTTCTGATCGCCTACGGCTTCATCTAAACCCATCTTTGAATGGGAACCATTGCCGATGAACGCTTCAAGATCAGCGCTCACGATTTGCTCGCTATCTGGACCTATGCCTGAGCCCGGTAGGCGGGGTCGGCCAGAACTTCATCGTCAGGCTGGCCAAGGTCCCACTCCACCGAAACGTTGATGCGCTCGGCATCGCGCACAACTCGCTCTCGGTTACGCCTGAATTGAGGATCATGAGGCGGTAGGAACAAAAGACGGGCTAATACTCGCTGTCTAAAACCGTCGATTACACCCTGGTCGCCAAATTGAGCCTGCACGTCCCAGTGCGGCGCTACAGGACCAAGATAAACAATACGAACATGACCTTGTGGTTGGACTTGTTCGGCAACGGAACTTGCATCAGACATAGCTCGGGCTCCTGGCTCAGATCTTCTTAAGGACTTGCGGCTCCAAGACTACCCGCCAGATTGCGCAACTCCCTGAGAGCCCAGTTCTGCTTCGACAGTAGCGCCATTGCCGTCACGTTCATATCCAATCTCCATCTTGTCTCCCGGCTTGAGACTGCGGACTATTTTTATGACATCTGCAGCAGCGTTTACATCTTTGCCATCGAGAGAAACTATGACGTCTCCGGGCTTCAATCCCGCCTTATCTGCTCCTGAATCTGGCAACACTTCGCCGATAAAGGCCCCATCTTCGCGTTCGATGTTGAACTGAGAACGAACAGCGGGACGCACTTGATTGATGTCTATTGCCGAAATACCCAACAGTGCTTGGCCCCGTATCTCACCACCACCAGACTTCAGATCCTCGATGATCGGCTTGATGTCATCTACGGGAATGGCAAACCCGATGTTTTCAGCACCGCCTGCAATAGCGGTATTAATTCCGATGACTTCACCTGCTGCGTTAACAAGTGGACCTCCAGAATTGCCAGGGTTAATGGCGGCATCGGTCTGGATCAGATTCTCAAACTTCTCGCCGTTATCAGCCATGATCGAACGGCCCAATGCAGAAACGATTCCGGTAGTAACGGTTGGCGTCTCTCCAAGATCGAGGGCATTGCCAACAGCAACCAGGTCGTCGCCCACTTGAAGCGAGGCCGACTTACCCAAGGTCACAGTCTTTAGACCACTTGCATCACGAATCTGGAGAAGAGCGACGTCCTTTGAAGGCATGGAACCCAAAAGATCAGCAGTATGTTTTGTCGAATCATCAAGTGTGACCGTGATCTGCTGAGCGCCATTGACTACATGAGCGTTTGTCAGTACTAGCCCATCTTGTCGAATAACCATTCCGCTGCCACTGCCACGATCTGTCGTAATGGTCACTACCCCTGGTTGGACGACACCCAAAATGCCCTGGACATCAAGGGCCTTGGTCTTTCGAACAAAGTTCGGACCACCCTTGGTAACAGATACTGATGTGGTATTCGAAGAGCTATCGGAATCAAGTAAAGCAAAGACCCCGCCGGCTACCAGCGCGGAAACCCAAGCACCCACGATTGCCCCGACCAGTGCGGGCTTGAGCCAAGAGGACCGCTCTGGAGAACTCGACGCAACAGAAGTGGAGGGCTCAGAAGGCTCGGAAGACTCGGGGCTTGTGGATAAAGGCTGGGGCGTATCTTCGCTCGCCTGATCAAGCCAAGGTGGGCGAACAGGATCTTCTGGACCAACCTTTTCGACGGTGGGATCGCCAAGTGTCTCGCTGCTTTCTTCGTTCTCATCTACCACCTGAGTCTCCATTCAATTGATGGTGTCTACCGATGCTCAACGTCGGGAACCTATCAAGAGTTCCCGAGTAGTTGGGAACCATTTCTCTACGAAATACGTCAATGTAGGAACAGGAGGGAAAAATGGATATCAAATGGATGAAAGCCGCTCTATGTCAGAACCAACCCCCGAGTCACTTTTTCCCAAGTGACGGCGTCGGCGTAGAAGCAGCTCGTCGACTATGTGAGACATGCCCGGTAAAGAGTCCTTGTTTGGAGTATGCGCTCGCTGAGCGTATAGATCATGGAGTTTGGGGCGGCACCTCTGAGCGAGAGCGTCGTCGTATTCGCAGACGCAGATCTGCTGCTTCAGTCGAGTGGGTTGAGCCGGTCGAAAGTTTCGTCGAACAAACGACCTAGTCTTTGCGAAATCGAAAGTGATCTAGGTCCTGGAAGTGCCCGTACGACTTCGAGCACTGTGTCGCCTGGTTCATCTCCAACTGCGGTAATTACCAATCCGTTATGTTCGGTCACGACAATGCGTCCGGCAATGACGGGGTCATTCCAAACCCAACCCGGGTCTCCGTTGAGTGCAACTTCACTTACCCCCTCGGGCAAAGTGCTTCGATCTATTTGACCCACCTCTTCGAAGATCGATAGTCCGTAGTTGCCGCGGCGATATACCAGTTGAATTCCATTTGGAAGATCGAATGCCTCTACTAATTCATAACCACCGTCAAGAAACGGTGGAGCTTGATAGGGCGCCGGCAAGTCACCGTTGACCCGTGCAACATTCGAGCTAGTCGTGGAATCAACTGAAGAACTCTCCGGAATCACAAGACTCTCGGGCATTACAAATGGGGCAACGTCTTGACGCAGTGACCCAGAGCCAACAAGTGATGCGACGGCACTCGCATGTTGTTGAGATGCAACCGGCACCTGGGTCAAAACCTTAGAACTTGGGCTTGAATTGCTTGCATAGACAGCGAATAACACGAGTGATGCCGCAACAGCACCAACCGTGACCAACGGACGGATCTTTATCTCTTGCCGGCTGTTTATTGACCCGCTGCTGACTGACCCACTTGTGATTGCCTCGCGCATGATCGACTCAAAGCCTGTTGGAGGACTTACCGCCCCGAGCATCCTCATGGCACGGCGCGTCACCCTGATCTCATCAAGTTCGGCTTCACACGACAGACAAATTGCCAAGTGTGCTTGCACCAAAGCACGTTCATCATCTTTGAGTTCACCATCAACAAGGGCAGACAAAAGGGCATCTGGGTGCTCGTCTTGTGCGCTCGACCAAGGACTCATGCCAGCTCCTTGCGTAGCGCCGTTCGCCCACGGTGAATACGACTTCTTACTGTTCCCAGAGGAATACCGAGTTGTTCCCCAATCTCGTCATAAGAAAGCCCGACCACATCGCAGAGCACAACCGCAACACGAAACTCTTCAGGTAGGCGCAGCAATGCGCGCTGTAGATCATCAGACAACGACTGAGTAGAAACCTCGTATTCAACGTCTTCACTGCCGGCCAGATCGATCGGATCATCGCCGTAACTCTCCACGGGTCTGCGTCTGCGTCGACGCACCTCGTCTATAAATGCGTTGGTGGTTATGCGGCTCAACCAACCCTCCATTGAACCGGGGCGGTAAGCATTGAGGCCTCTTCGAGCCCGAAGTAAAACTTCTTGAACAAGATCTTGTGCATCGGCATGGTTACCCGTCAATCGATACGCCACCGTGTAGATGAAGCGCCCATAGTCTCGGGCGACTTCTTCCCATGTGGGAACTGACTGGTTAACGCTGTCAATGCTCTTAAGGTTCCCGAACTTTGGATTCCCCTTAGTCAGTTCTTGTTCTCAATTTTCATTTTTGGAATCGTCGGAATGTCCTTCAGCTATTCCCTGCTTGAATTCTTTTTGGGCCTGACCCAAAGATCGAGCAAGCTTTGGAAGCTTTGCCCCACCAAAAACAAGCAGAACGATCATCAGGACAATTAACAACTCGAATGGTCCGATATTTGGCATGGGCCAATCGTATCGGCAATTTCCTTAATACAAGAGCGCGAGATCAATGTTGGAATGTGTTGTAAACATCAGCGAAGGACGCCGCAGGGAAGTCATCGACTCAATCGCCCATGCGGCAGGAGAGGCTTTGCTCGACGTTCATGGCGATGTGGACCACAACCGCAGCGTGCTTACGCTTCTTGGAACCGAAGCCCCCCGCGCTGTGGCTCGTCGGGCAATTGAGCTCATCGACCTTCGTCGTCATATGGGCGTGCACCCACGTATGGGAGTTGTAGATGTTGTGCCATTCGTTGCTTTGGAAGGCTCAAACCATCAAGATGCTTTAGCCGCTCGAGATGATTTTGCCCGATGGGTTGGGAATGAACTGCGCATCCCGGCCTTTCTATATAGCGAAGATGGACCAACGCTTCCGCACCTTCGCCGTGAAGCATTTCGATCACTTCACCCAGACTTTGGCCCTTCAATGCCTCACCCGACTGCGGGAGCAATATCGGTTGGAGCACGCAATCTATTGGTCGCTTACAACATTTGGCTCGCAGAACCCGACATGAACCTTGCCCGTTCAATCGCAACACAACTGAGGGGTCCATCGGTGCGAGCTCTTGCCATAAAGGTCGGTGAGTTCGCACAAGTATCGATGAACTTGATTGACCCTCAACATGTTGGCCCTCAAGAGGTATACGACATTGTTGCCAGTCAGGCAGAAATAAGAAATGCCGAGCTGGTGGGCCTCATCCCGAAATCCGTTCTATCCAACATCGACCCCACCCGATGGGAAGAACTCGACGTCGGACCAGAGCGCACTATCGAAGCCCGTCAACCCCGCACCAATAGCAGGCGCAATCAGAATTAAGCGGAGATGACTCCACTCGAGCTTTCGGCGGCTGCAGCGGCCACAGCAGCTGAACGGGCACGACGAAGACGGCGACGTTCGCGCTCGCTCATGCCTCCCCAAATTCCGAACTTCTCAGAATTGGCTAGGGCATATTCCAAACATTGCTCACGGACCACACAACCCTGACAAACACCCTTTGCTTCACGGGTTGAGGCTCCACGTTCAGGGAAAAAGAGATCTGGGTCGACCCCCATGCAGTTGGCATGTTCTTGCCAGTTTTCTCTCTGACCGTTCCTTATTGTCCAAATATCCACGGCCAATCTCCTCTCAGCGAATATTCTTGGGTGGTACCTACCCAAAAATCCTCGATGTAATTCATCTTTTGTAATTACACCTATGAGAT
>CAYGGL010000015.1:0-16808 GCA_964349215.1 uncultured Acidimicrobiaceae bacterium
ATGCTGGAATCAGTACTGAAATCAGCTGCCCACCCTGCTGCACGTATTCCAGAACCGGTGCTAACAGCAAAATCCAAGGATCCAAACGGATTAGTAGGAACAGTGATCTGGCGACAAGCAATGAGGCTGTTAGCTCCTGCTCCTACATTGATGCCGTACAGACAGACGTTATGGGGTCCCGCGTCAGCTGCAAATGACCCACTAAATCCATGGTTTGGTCCACTTCCGGGAAATGCTGCTCCTACATCAGGGCGAAGAGTATCCGCCTTCAATACCCCGGCAAATACGCCATCAATATACGCGTGCACATCGATGGGCTCAGTAGCACTGGGATCAAATGCCCACCCTTGAGCTTGCAATACACCTGGCCTTGCGCTGATCACATCAAACGAGCCAACAGGGCTCTGTTGCACAACAACAGATCGACAACCCATTAGGGCATTCGCACCGGTGCCGGCGTTAATGCCATAAACACAAACGTTGTGAACCCCGCCGGGCAACTGCGCACCTATCACAGAGTCAAACCCGTGAGACCCACCGAAGCCGGGAAAAGCTGCTGAAACATCAGGACGGTCAATATCAGCTCTGAAAGATCCGCCAAAGCCACCGTTAATGTACGCATGCATCTCGATATCGCCAGGTGTATTGGGGTCTAACGACCAACCTGCAATCCGAATACCCGATGGCCCTGCTTGGGCAACATCAAGCGATCCAAATGGGTTGGCGCCTAGGGTGATTTGGCGACACGCAATATGGCGGTTGGTACCAGGACCGAAATTGATCGCGTACAGACACACGTTGTGGGTCCCCCCGCCGACAGGAACCGATGCCACAAACCCGTGACCGATACCAAGGCCAGGGAATGGGCCGGCAAGATCAGGCCTTGAGGCCGAAGCAGAAAATGCAGAAGCGAAGGCGCCATCAACATAGGCGTGGACATCAATTGTCCCAGCTGTATTTGGGTCGATCGCCCAACCCTCTACCTTCACTCCACCTCCGATGGGGCTTATTGCATCGAATGCACCAAACGGATTGGTCGTGACTGTTCGACAACCAAGCAGAACGTTGTTTCCAACAAATGCATTTATTGCATAAACACATACCGAATGGTCGCCGGGCGAAACTGACACAGTGGTATCGAACCCGTGGTTAGGACCATAGGAAGGATGGACGGCCTCGACATCAGCTCGAGGCTTTGACGCTGTTGCAACCCCCGCAATTGCCCCATCGACATAAATATGGACATCGATTGGGTCTACAGAGTTGGGATCGAGGGCCCATCCTGCAACATTGACTCCTGTTTCAGAACCCATAACAACATCAATAGATCCGAAGGGATCGACGGTCGTAACGATTGAGGTGCTCAAGAGCTGCCTATCAAGACCGCCACCCTCATTTATGATCCCGCTATTTACGACTTGTCGAAAACGAGCGCCTGTCACGTCCTTGGTGCCGGCACTACCGACCAAGCGTGCTGTTGCTTTGTCAATCCGCCCAGAGACTCCGAATGGGCCAAGAAAAGTAACGGATGAAACATCGCCGACATTGGTGTCAGTGAATCGAGCCAGCCAATTACTGAGTTGTTCGGCTGAATAGGTACGGCTCCACCGATGCCGTGGACTATCGAAACCATCCTCAGGGTCAGGTACACCCTTAAGGTAAGGGAGGGCTTGTGAGAATACCCGCTCGCTGTTTTCGGTATGGCCCCCGCTGCTTGAGTGATAGAAGGCCTGAATCACAGAACCCTGGTAGGCCACAACCTCACCAGAAGTAGCGTTGACGGCTGCAACCCAAGATGTACCACTAGCCCCAGCCTCTTTCTCGTATCCGACATATGCCTGGTCTTGAACCGTAACGAACAGATCGAATGGGTTTCCATCTGCACGACGCTTGGCGGCAACATTCTTTGCATAACTACGAGCCGCTACCGCTTGGGCCTTTAATGCCTCGCTGGGCCACGATGACGGCATTTCTCCCAAGCCATAGAGGTATTGGTCCATCGTCAGGTCTTGCAAGACAACACGTAGGACGCCGGGGGCAGCGATGGTTATTGCGAGTCGCCCATATTGGTAACGATGACCAGTATTGGAAACCCTCATTGGCCCGCTACCGGCAAAAGTTACGTATAAGGTCTCGACTCCTGTGCCTATTGGACCAAACCCAGCTTGTCCACTGGCCTGAAACTGATTTCCTACCGCTGTGATGGTTGTGTCCCCTCCTCCAGCAGCAGTCCCAACAGGTGTTCCGTTGAGTTCAAAGGAAACCGCACCGGTAGGAGTCACGACCGTATCGGCAGATTCTCCCAACAAAACACGTAGGTCATCTGGACCGGGTTGCGATACGACCGAAGTCGATTGGTAGTAGTGACCCAATATCTGGGTGTAGGAGGCACCGTTGGTAGCCCTGCCCCGGGCTCCGTATTGGCTCATCCCAACCCCGTGGCCCCATCCGCCCCCATCGAATCGGAAGCTGGGTCCGGCCGCCGCCTTAACCGCGCCTATTGGGCTTTCGAGATTTATCGCGCCGGCACTTGGTGACACCAAGAATGCCAGCGAAAGAGAAACCATTGCCAGAACACCAAGTGCTGTGCGACGTTTTGTGGAGAACATAAAACCTCAATCCTTTGGTGCAACTTGTCGACAAATACCTGTCCGGTCAGCTCAATTTTGGTTTCGACGATCCGACAGGAGATTTTGAAATGATTTTTACTATCCTAAGGCGGTTACCTTCGTGTCTGTAGTCATGTCTATGTTCAACCGTTCCACCAACAAGCGGCGAAGGACAGTCGCTTTGGGAATGATCGGCATCATTGCAGGGCTTCTTCCCCTTCAGATGAGCGCCGATGCCGCAGTCACCTCAATTTCCCTCAGCAAAACGTCGGTTGCCGCTGCACCTGACTATGCCGGAGAAGTTATCTCAGACAGTTGGGACTTCTCAAATACTGAAGACTTCTCAACGAACGACAACATACACAGTGGTGGTACTTCAGATATGACCGTTAGCGGAGGCAGGCTGTCCTTTAATACCAGCCCCGGGGGTTGGTTCAACCTCGCAGGAGCAGGCGTACCAGGAGCAGTTCCACTCGAACGAGATCTCTCATATTTCCCAATAGATCCATCGCGCTATACCCGAATCTCCTTTCACATGTACTCGAGTGTCGAAGGTCCCGGTGGTGTTTTTTGGTACAACTGCCAATCTCAGTTCCCTGAGTGCCAAGGTGGCTTCCCCTTCTTGACCAAAGCAGGGTGGCACACATACGACTTTGCAATGGCTCCCGGCTTTAATGGTGCGGCCCAACCGTGGGCAGGAAATATCGGCGGATTGAGAGTGATCCCCCATGGTGGCGCTTCAGCAAACATCGCTATGGACTGGGCGCGTCTCTATGCACCCACAGCCCCTGTGACTGTGACGGTCAATGCCAATACCACAAGCGCTCTGAACGTTTACTGGGACTCTGACACCAACATGGCCAACAACACGAGCGACAGCCCAGGATGGGGCTTGCTCAGTTCTATTACGAACCCCAGTACTTCTAATGCAGTCAGCTTCCCCGTATCTGCTTACCCTCAAGGCAACTACTCTTTTTATGCAACACAGGATGGCGCAACCTCTGGATATAGCGCAGCGCTCAGCGTTGATGGTGCGCCTCAACCCGTTGTACTCAGCCCCGATCGCAAGGGCGGAGCAGATTACGCCTCGGTGATACGTGGAGATGCGTGGGACTTTGCACAAGGCTCCGACGTGGCCGGATTACACAACTCCAATGGCACAGTCACGGGAGCGACGCTCGATGGAATCAATGTGGGCCACTTGGCGAACGATTCGCAAGTACACCTGCCCCTTGCAGCCCCAATCGATGGATCACGCTTCAATCGACTTACCTTCCGAGCAGGATTTGATGGTCCTTTCGGACTTCAAGATGCTCCCGGTGGAGGAATGAACGCCCGGATCATCTGGGCAGTCGCCGGTGCCCCAGGTGCGTGGCAGGACTCTGAAGACTTCATCGTCTTTCCTGGTTGGCATGAATACACAGTCGAGTTGGCAACTAACCCAACCACACTGATCAACGACCCCAACACCCCTATAAAGTTCGGCTGGGCCGGACAACAAATAACTGATCTACGGTTCGATCCTCACGAAGACCCAGGTGCTCGAGCATTCTCGATTGACGACATTCGCATCAGCGAAGACGACAAGGGAATCGGAAGCTTCCCAATCGAGTTCAAAGACAACAACTGGGCGCCCGGAACCAAAGCCAACATATATATCGACTCAGATGCTGCTGGTTTCGATGGCACCAAGATTGCCAACAACATAAGCGTTGGACCTGGTGTCAATACCTATACCTGGTCTGCTGAAAACATTGTTCCTGGGCGCTATTGGGTCTATGTCGTTCTCAACGATGGAGCAGGCGAAGACGGTGCTTACTCGACTGGACCAGTCCGCATGTCCCCAACTGAAACTGACGCATATGGAGGTTTCATGGGAGGTGGAACGGTTGCATCAGGCGATATCAACGGCGACGGTAAAGAAGAGTCAATAACCGGTGCCGGCCCAGGTGGTGGTCCTCATGTAAGAACTTTCGATGTGGCTGGAAACCCAATGAGTAGTTTCTTCGCATATGACCCAGGTTTTCGCGGCGGCATCAATGTCGGAGCTGCCGATGTCAATGGGGACGGGGTTGATGAAATCATCACCGGTGCAGGTGCAGGCGGTGGGCCTCATGTGCGGATATTCTCCGCCGGCGGAAATGACCTGGGTGGCTTCTTCGCCTTCGACCCGGGGTTCCGTGGTGGCGTAACAATTGCAGGTGGCGACATCGATGGTGATGGGAAAGATGAAATCATCGTAGGTGCAGGTGCCGGCGGTGGACCTCACGTGCGGGTGTTTCGAGGAAACGGAACCGAAGTAAACGGTTTCTTCCCATTCCCCGAAGGCTTTAGAGGAGGGGTCCGCGTTGCAGGCGGAGACGTCAACGGTGACGGACGCGACGACATCATCATGGGAGCAGGTGCGGGTGGTGGACCTCACGTGCGAGTTATGACGATCGCAGGTGCCGATATCCGTAGCTTCTTCGCTTTCCCTCAAGGATTTCTGGGTGGCGTCAATGTTGGAGCAGGTGACGTGGATGGCGACGGACGCGATGACATCATCACGGGTGCCGGTCCAGGTGGTGGTGCTCAAGTCATTACTTATCTGGCAAATGGAGCTGCCGTTGGCGGATTTCCATATAGCCACTCCGGTGGCGTCTGGGTAGATGCCGGCGATGGCAACGGCGATGGGAAAGCCGAGGTTACAACAATGCCAGGAGCTGGAACTACGCCTTATCTATACAGGTATCGACCTTTCTAACACTCCAGCCGAAGCTGGAGTACGAGACAGACGAATAAATAGAGAGGGGCGCCACAAAAACGGCGCCCCTCTCTCGTATGCTTCCCAAGCCTGTTGCAACAGGCAAAGATGGTTAGTGATTTGGATTACCTCTCAGAATGGTTGTCGTTATGTTGAAGAACCGAGCACATAGAAGAGTTTTACATTCCCTCTTAGCCCTTGTTCTCACTAGCACCGGAAGCGCTTTGATTAGCGCTCCTCTCGCGTCTTCGCTCGAGGGCACCGGTGGTAGCGCATCGGTGGAAACCATCTCGGTTATAGGTACTGGCGACTTTCAAGCTCAATCAACTACTCAACAGGGAATCAGCACCGGCCAAATCGGCGGAATTGAACCTTTCAGACTGATCGGTGCCAGATGGCAAGGCGGTGGAACCGCTCGGATGCGGGCACATGGCGCTACGGGTTGGAGCCCCTGGTCGACTCTGGAGATAGATGCCGACGAGGGGCCCGACTCGTCCTCGGTGGAAAGCCGGCGAGCTCCATTATCGAGTAGGCCAATCTGGGTTGGTGTTGCAGACGGTTATGAAGTTGAGTTCCCGTCTTCTGCGCAACAGGCACAGATATTTTTAGTACGCGACAACGGTGAGCAACGAGTAGGCGCTGCAGCCAACCCCAATCAGCCTGGTATAAACCCTCGATCCGTTTGGGGCGCTCGTGATCCAAAGGTGGCGACTTCATATGCACCCAAGATCCAGATGGGCTTTGTCCATCACACGGTCAATGCAAACGATTATTCACAAGCCGATGTTCCGGCAATGCTGCGCTCCATCCAGGCATATCACATGGACAGCAACGGCTGGGATGACATTGGATACAACTTCCTTGTAGATCGCTTTGGGACAGCGTGGGAGGGTAGGGCCGGCAGCCTAAATGGTGCGTCAATCGGGGCACACGTCGGAGGATTCAACACCGGATCTGTCGGAGTAGCAATTATGGGTGACTTCCAAACTGTCAGCCCATCAGATGCTTCCGTTGCTACAGCAAGTCGCGTATTGGGTTGGAAACTGGGTATCTCAGGCGTCGATCCAAATGGAACCGCAACGATGACTTCGAACGGAAACGACAAGTTTGCAGCGGGAGAAGTAGTGGTGTTCCCCTCCATATCTGGCCATCGAGACGGAAAATCGACCACCTGTCCAGGTCAGCTTCTCTATGACCAGCTCGTAGGCATGAGAAATGCATCAGCTCTTACTGCTGCAGCCATTACCTCACCCATTGGATCGCTCGATCTTGCTTCAATTACGCCAGGCGGCATACGCGTCGCCGGCTGGGCTCTCGACCCTGAAACCGAAGCCCCAATCAATGTCCATGTATATATAGATGGCGCCTTTGTCGCCAACCTCAACGCAAATGCGGGTCGCCCCGATATAGCAAACGTCTTTGCAGGCTATGGGGCTTTTCACGGATTTGACTCACCGATCGGGGTAGGCGCAGGGCCTCATAACGTATGTGCATATTCCATCAATGTCGGCAATGGCAACAATGCTTTGGTGGGTTGCAAGAACGTAACAGTCACAGACAATCCAATCGGTTCACTCGATCTGGTGACCATGGCGCCAGGCGGAGTGCGGGTCGCTGGTTGGACCCTTGATCCGAATACCGCGGAGCCGATCAACATTCACATATATGTTGACAACGTATTTTCAGGCAGCTTTGCCGCCAATGGATCAAGGTCTGATATCGCAGGAGTGTTCCCCCCTTACGGGGCAGGACACGGCTTTGACACTCTGGTTGGAATAGGACCTGGCTTACACCAGGTGTGTGCATATGCGATAAATGCCGAGGCAGGGGTTAACAGCCTGATCCGTTGTTGGGCGATTCCGACCTCTGACAACCCCATCGGTTCGCTCGATCTAGTGACCTCAGCACCGGGTGGAGTGCGGGTCGCGGGTTGGACCCTTGATCCGAATACCGCTGGCCCGATCAACATTCACATATATGTTGACAACGTATTTTCAGGCAGCCTTGCCGCCAATGGATCAAGACCTGACGTCGCTGGTGTACTCCCTTCCTATGGGGCCGGACACGGCTTTGACACTGTCGTTGGGACCAGTACTGGTAGTCACCAAGTCTGCGTATATGCAATCAGCATCGGCCCCGGAACAAACAGCCTCATTGGCTGTCGCCGGACTTAACCCAAAGGACAACTAACTTGTTCAAGCCTTCGAGTAAAAAATGGCTTCCGGCAATCGCTGTCACCTCCGTAATTGCTTCTCTTCTAACCCCCAGTCTTGTTGGTGCAGATGAGACTCAACCCCTGGTTGTCACGTTCAATACTGCTGACCATGTTCGCAATGCGCTCGATCGAGTCTCTGCATTCGAAGATGGAGAAAAGATCAGCTCTCGGGTGGTCACCATCGATGCATCAAGCACTCAAATGGCTGAGTTGACCAACGCTCCGGGCGTTATTGCCGTAGAGCCGGAAATAAAATATCAAGCTGCCGACCTACCTAATGACCCCTGCATAACTTCACCTTCTTCATGTTCAGGTTTGTCCTCAAGTTATGTCGATCAAATAGGTCTCGATCAAGCCTGGAGTAGCTCACATGGAGTCGGTGTAACCATTGCTGTGCTCGATGGTGGCATTAATCCATCATTCTCAGATGTAGGGCCCAAGATGATTGCGGGCGAAGTTGACTACGTTGGCGATGGTCCATCAACGCATGGAACCTCAGTTGCGGCACTTGCAGCTGCGGTAACCAACAATGGCAGCGGCATCGCCGGAGCAGGTTGGGATGCCACCATTCGTTCATACAAGGTCCTCGATCAAAACGGGTCTGGCCTGTTGTCCGATGTGGTCAATGCCATAACAGCCGCTGCTGATAGTGGAGCTCGCGTAATCAACATGGCATTTTCAGGTCCAGCCTCTGCCGCACTTAATAGTGCCGTCAGCTATGCCATCAACAAAGGAGTAGTGGTCGTCGCTGCAGCAGGAAACGAAGCCAACAGCCAACCCACTTATCCAGCGGATAGTCCAGGGGCGATCGGAGTGGGCTCAGTCACCAGTGGCGATACCATCGCCGCTTTCTCTAATACCGGTCCATGGGTTGATATCTATGCACCGGGAGTGAATCTACCTGCACCTAAGAATGATGGGGCCATCGCTGCCTTTACCGGCACCTCTGCATCGGCCCCAATAGTTTCAGGTATTGCTGCCCTGATGATTTCGCGAACTCCATGGCTAACTCCTAAAGATGTTCTAGATCTCATGAACTCGACAGCTTCAGTTCTCGGTCCCGACGTTCGACGAATTGATGCAGGCAAAGCCGTTTCTACTTGGGCCCCTTATCACGGCCTGGCCAATGGGGCACGCATAGCAGGCGGCAATGTTGACGGCGATGGAGGCGATGAAATCGTTACCGGAGCAGGGGCGGGAGGAGGGCCTCACGTAGTAGTGGCAGATAGAACAGGACCAATTCTCGGAAGTTTTTATGCGTACGACCCTGGATTTAAAGGTGGTGTCGACGTTGCAACAGGAGACCTCGACGGTAATGGCATAGAAGAAGTCATTACGGCTGCAGGCCCAGGCGGAGGGCCCCACGTTCGAACTTTTTCTGCCAATGGCACGCCCCTTGCGGGATTCTTTGCTTACGATCCCGGCTTTACCGGTGGAGTAAATATTGCGGCCGGCGATATCGACGGCGACGGAATCGACGAGGTTGTCACCGGTGCTGGTCCGGGTGGAGGCCCCAACGTGACAGTTCGACGATCAGACGGATCTCTCGTTGCAAGTTTCTTTCCGTATGACCCTGGTTTCAGTGGCGGAGTCGATGTTGCAACAGGAGATCTGGATGGTGATGGCCGTGAAGAAATCATCACTGGTGCGGGTCCGGGTGGAGGCCCTCATGTCCGAGCATTTAGCGTTTATGGCACCCCGCACTCCAGTTTCTTTGCCTATGACCCTGCCTTCGCCGGTGGAGTTCGTGTAAGCGCTGTTGATATTGACGAAAATGGAAGAGACGAGATTGTCACTGGCGCTGGTCCAGGTGGAGGACCTCATGTGACGGTAAGAACAGCAGATGGAACAATCCTCCGTAGCCTCTTCGCCTTTGAGCCAACCTCAACCCAAGGGATAGATGTCGGGGGTTTCAATAGAACCCTCTTTAGTGCAACCATCAGAGAAACCGATCGAGCACGCATCATCCCATAAAGCTCGCTTATCCATCTAGGATCAAACCTCAAACCCCAGAGACGTAAATGGAGGAAGTCATCTATTTCCGATTAACGTGGGGCCGGTTGTGACCAAACTTGCTGACTACGCGGACGCTCGCGAACTCACCATAAACCTGACGCTTCGGGAATTACGGAGCAAATATAAGCGGTCCGTCATTGGGTGGTCGTGGTCGCTGATCAATCCACTTGCGACAGTCCTGATATTCAGCCTTGTTTTCAGTTTCTTCCTGAAAGTAACCCCTGATCGAGGTTCACCCAGCGGCCTCCAGGTATTCGCCATATTTCTTTTATGTGGGCTTCTACCTTGGAATTACCTTTCGAACGGCATGGTTGGTGGCATGTCGTCGCTGGTGGCCAACTCCAATCTGATCAAGAAAGTCTACTTTCCGCGTGAAGTCCTGGTTCTCGCCAGCCTTACCTCATGGCTTGTTTCGATGCTTATTGAAATGGGAGTGCTGGCGGTTATCTTGCTTGCCTTTGGCAACATGGTTCTCCCATGGATACCAGCGGTGCTCTTACTGGTTGCGCTGCAGAGCATTTTCATCCTCGGACTCGCCCTGATGCTCAGCGTATTCAATGCCTACTTTCGAGATGTGCAGCACTTCATCGGAATTATCTTGCAGATCTGGTTTTATGCCACACCAATCGTCTACCCCTTGAAAGTGGTTGAAGACGCTGCAGCTCGCCATGATCTGCAGATCTTTGGCTTGGGCCTTGATGCCATCTATCGACTTAACCCAATGGTTGGTTACGTAGAGGCATATCGTGACCTTCTCTATGACCTTCGATTCCCACCTGCGGGAGATCTCATCTATCTCGCAGTTTGGAGTGCCGTGACCATGGGCTTTGGTCTGTTCATCTTCAACCGTCTCTCAGGAAACTTGGCAGAAGAGCTTTGAGTAACGAAACGGCCGTATCTGTTAAAGGCGTTTCAAAACGCTACCGTCTCTATCACGAGCGCAATCAAACCCTTAAGGGCACCTTGTTGCAACGCAAGCGAGTCGAGTTTGAAGAGTTCTGGGCACTGCGAGACGTCTCACTTGAGGTTCCCAAAGGTCGGACTTTCGGATTAATCGGTGAGAACGGTTCTGGAAAGTCCACGTTGCTAAAATGTATGGCACGCATCCTCAATCCCAACGAAGGATCCATCTCGGTAAACGGCAAGATGTCGGCCTTGTTGGAATTAGGGGCAGGGTTTCATCCCGAGCTTTCCGGACGAGAAAACGTCTTTTTGAATGGATCAATCCTTGGCCTAAGCAAAAGACAGATAGAAGAACGTTTCGATGAGATCGTTGACTTTGCCGGTCTGGCAAACTTCATCGACACCCCCGTCAAGAACTATTCATCAGGCATGTACGTACGGCTTGGTTTCTCGGTTGCAATCAACGTCGATCCTGATGTTCTTCTTGTCGATGAAGTACTTGCAGTTGGCGACGAGCAATTCCAACGCAAGTGCTCTGAAAAGTTTGCAGAGCTCAAAGAAAGTGGAAAGACCATCGTCATAGTTTCCCATGCTTTGGGAGCGGTCAGAACATTGTGCGACGAAGTCGCTCTGCTTGAACATGGCCGGCTAAAGGCCATTGGGCCACCGGGACAAGTTATCGATTCATACCTGGGCGATGTGCATGCCGATCGTGTTCCCGATGGCGAACTCGGTACCCGTTGGGGTTCTGGTGAGGCTCGTATTGAGCGTGTTGAACTGCTCGACTCCACTGGTACGGCAACGACAGAAATTCAAACGGGTGACTCAGTCACCTTTCGCCTCCATTACAACGCTGTTCAGCCAATTCAAAAACCAGTATTCGGCGTTGCTCTTTACACCATTGAGGGAATCCAGGTAACTGGGCCCAATACCCGTGAAGCCGAGTTGATTCCCGATCTCATTTCAGGAAATGGCACAGTCGATTTACGCGTAGATCGGCTGCTACTTCTTCATGGCACCTACGACCTGACCGTATCGTTATTGGATTTCACGTGCTCACATGCCTACGACGTTCGCCATAGAACACTCCGCTTCGACGTCCAACACGGCAATCCTCATGAAGAACAAGGCATCGTCTCACTAGGTGGCACCTGGCTCGAAGACCATCAAGGAGACCTTGGAGTATGAAATCGAATTCCACCGCCAAAGTTTCGATTGTAATCGTCAACTACAAAGGAACCGACGACACCTTGGCATGTCTGGAAGGACTGGGAAAACTCGACTGGCCCAAAGAGTTTCTCGAGATAATAGTCGTAGACAATGCCTCTGGCGACGGTGGTGACAAACTCATCAGTCAGAAATTTCCCAACGTCAAAGTTTTGGCTCTCAAAGAAAACACGGGTTTCGCCGGTGGTTGCAACAGGGGAGCAAAAGAAGCAACTGGAACATACGTTGCCTTTCTCAATAACGACGCGCGACCCGACCCAGGATGGTTGTTTCATGGAGTTGCAGCACTAGAAGCTGACCTCGAGGTCGGATGTGTTGCGAGCAAGGTGCTCGATTGGGAAGGCAATGCCATTGACTTCGTCGATGCCGCCCTGTCTTTTTATGGACATGGGTTCAAACTGCATGCCGGCTCACCCGATAGTTCGGCTCATGACGACGCCAAGGACATCTTGTTCGCTTCGGGAGCAGCGATGATCATGCGCACAGAAACCTTCCGCAAGGTAGGGGGGTTTGATGAGCGCTACTTTATGTTCTTTGAAGATGTCGATCTCGGTTGGCGGCTTTGGTTGTTGGGCCACAAAGTTCGTTATGTACCAGACTCGCTGGTCTTTCATCGCCACCATGGCACAATGGCTCGCTTTGCCGCTTGGCGTGAACACTACTTGCTTGAGCGCAATGCGCTGTTCACGATTTATAAGAACTACGACGACCAGAACCTGGCTACATTTCTTCCTGCAGCAATGGCACTTGCCGTTCGGCGAGGAGTCGCACTCGGCGGAAATGACCCGCATGCGCTTGATCTGGAACGAGGTGTCATTGACGAAGATGCCGACGACATCACTGTTTCAAAACAAACCATCGCTCCTGTATATGCAATTGATGCTTTTGTAGAAGCGATGCCGTCGCTGCATGCCTCCCGGGTATCTCTTCAAGAGGCCCGACAACGTACAGATGCCGAAATTACCCGAATGTTTCGCCTTCCGCTCCATCCCAACATTGACCATCCATATTTCTTGGAAGGCTTTGAATCCATTACAAGAGCGTTTGGTGTCGACAGGCCATTTTCACCCAAGCGAAAAATTGTTGTCGCCACAGGTGACACGTTGCGCAAAAAAATGGCCGGTCCAGCGATTAGAGCATGGCAAATTGCATTAGCTCTGTCTCGCGAACACGAAGTTGAACTTGTTACCACTCAAGATTGTGAGCTCAGTCATCCCGACTTCAAGGTTCGACATGTCAACGGACGTGATCTGCAACAGCTTGAGGCATGGTGCGATGTCCTGGTCTTCCAAGGCTTCCTCATGCACGAGCACCCCGCTCTTCATCGGTCAAAGAAAATAATTGTCGTTGACATATACGACCCATTTCATCTGGAACAACTCGAACAAGCCCGCGATCTCGGCGAGACCGATCGTCGCCTTACCGTGCGCTCGGCAACCGAGGTTCTCAATCAACAGCTCACCCGCGGTGACTTCTTCTTGTGTGCAAGTGAGAAGCAGCGTGATTTCTGGCTGGGTCAATTAGCAGCCGTTGGCCGCATCAACCCGTTGACCTATGACGAAAGTGAAAATCTCGACAAGCTCATCACCTTGATGCCCTTTGGAGTGGCCGACACTCCCCCAGTAGCCACCAGGCCTGCCATCAAGGGCGTGGTCGACGGCATTGGCATGGACGACAAGGTCATTCTCTGGGGTGGGGGTATCTACAACTGGTTTGACCCTCTGACCCTATTGAGGGCGGTCGACAAACTTCGACGTCGTATGCCAGAAGTGCGTCTCTACTTTCTTGGCCTTAAGCATCCCAACCCGTTTGTTCCTGAGATGCAGATGGCAGTTGAAACAAGGAACTTGGCCGAAGAACTTAACTTGGTGGGCACCCATGTCTTCTTCAACGAAAGTTGGGTGGCATATGAAGATAGACAGAATTATTTACTCGAGGCCGACGTAGGTGTCAGCAATCATCTTGATCATGTCGAAACTGCTTTTTCTTTTCGTACCCGCATTCTCGATTACCTCTGGGCATCGCTGCCTGTGGTGGCAACGGCCGGTGACTCTTTAGCCGATCTGATCGAATCAGCCAACGTTGGCCTAACGGTTCCAGCAGGTGATGTAGACGCCTTGGAAGAAGCGCTGTTCGCCCTTCTCAGTGACGACTCACGCATTGCAGAGTGCAAAGCAAACATGTCGGGCCTTACCGATGAACTCCGATGGTCAGTAACCCTCAAGCCATTGATCGAGTTTTGCCGTGAGCCCCGCAGAGCGCCTGATCTTCTCGACCCAGATGTGTCACTCATGATCCGAAGCCCTATGGAGGGAACCGTCTTTCCAGCAGTTGGGTGGCGACAAGATGTCCGACTCGTTCTGTCATATATGAAAGAAGGCGGTCCACTCTTATTAGTGCGCCGAATATTTGGGCGCCTACGTCGACTTCGCTCCAGCTGAGAGGTCATGTGCCAGGCCTACGTGTCGGATTTGATGCGACTCCCCTACTCGGAACACCAACAGGCGTAGGTGTCTTTGCCGGCCAGGTGCTACAGGCTCTTGCCAACAGATCTGACCTGGATCTCGTTGCTTACGGATTAACTTGGCGGGGAAGACAGCATTTGTCGTCGCTTGTTCCTGATCGAGTTTCGGTATCTTCTCGGCCAATGGCAGCAAGGCCCTTGCGAATGGCCTGGGCTCACTGCGATCTGCCACCCATTGAGTGGTGGAGTAAATCAATTGACGTGGTTCATGGAACAAACTTCGTGGTGCCGCCAACCAATAATGCGGCTGCCTTGGTGACGGTCCACGACCTAACCTGTATCCGATTTCCCGAGTTATGCACGCCGGACACGCTCGAATATCCAAACCTTTTGCGCCGGGCGTTTAAACGCGGAGCCCACGTTCATGCCGTTTCCCAATTTGTGGCAGATGAAGTCATAGAGCTCTTGGGAGCCGAACCCAAGCGCGTCCATGTGGTCCACCATGGACACCTTGATGTATCAGGTGGAGACCCAGAGCGCGGCAAAAAGCTAGTGGGGGCATCTCGTTACGTTCTTGCTCTTGGCACAGTAGAGCCTAGAAAAGATCTAATAACCTTGATCAGGGCTTTCAACGAGGTTGCCGCCGAAGACCCAGATCTTCACTTAGGCATCGCAGGGCCTGACGGGTGGGGTGCAGATGAGCTCAACGCCATGGCTGTCTCTTCTATCTATCGTGATCGAATCCGTCGACTTGGCTGGGTAAGCAATGTCGACCGAGCAGCCTTACTAGCTGGGGCTGCAATCTTCGCCTACCCATCTCTTTACGAGGGGTTCGGGTTCCCTCCACTCGAGGCAATGTCAGTCGGAGTACCTGTAGTTACAACCGATGCCGGGGCGCTGCCAGAAGTACTAGGCGACGGCGCACTTTTCTCTTCTATTCGCCACGTAGAAGATCTCGCGCGAAATATCTCAAGATTGCTCAGTGACGACGAACTACGACAGAAAATGATCAGTCGTGGAAAAGAACAGAGCCTTCTCTATCAATGGGATAAATGTGGGGAAGGACTGGCCTCGGTATATCAAAAGATATCCGACTAGCTATCGCGTCCTCGTAGCTCATAAATCTGAGCTTGCAACTCAGACACTGCATTTGTAAGCAACTGAACCTGTTCAGTTATTGAATCTGAAAAACGGGCTTGATCACGACCGAGACCCTCCACTTGTTTAACAAGTGCAAGAAGATCACCATCGACTCGAGAGGCCAAATCATTTACATCGACTGGGCCGATCAATCGGTGCCTTATTGAGTTCAGGACTCGAGAAAAAATTTTCTTCAATCCAGTAGGGGTCTCGTTCATCCCATTCGACACTATCTCCTCACCTATCCCTATTCCGATTCTTAATAATTCCCCTGATCTGATCCAGGCGCTCTTTCATGCGCATTCCACAAATCTCTGCAGAGTGAGAAATGAGTAGATCCTTTTTCCCTTGAACAGCTCGTATATTTGCTTCGACAGGATTGTCTACGACTTGGCGAAGCAACTGGGCAGCAATATCAATGTCTGGCTCTGCCCATTGCGTGGTGTCGGGATATATGGGCGTGCCTGTCGGAATTCCTACCTTCTTGAACGGAACAAGAAAACTGTTTTCTTCACTCATGAAATCGACGTTTCCTGAATATGCCGTTGCAACCACTGGCTTACCCAGCGCCATAGCCTCAGCCATTGTGAGGCCAAGACCTTCTGCCCGATGCAATGAAACGTAGCAGTCGACTGTTGCCATAAGGGCTGTCTTTTCTGCCGGAAGCAGATACTCCTCTCGAAGGACTATGTCGGAGCGATGGCGGGCAGCATAACGAAGTTGTTCTCTCTCCACGAGACAAGAATTTCCATTTATGGACTTGATAACCAAAAGTGGCCCTTCGTCTGGAGCGAATGCTTTACAAAAAGCCTCGATGACTGCAAGCGGGTTCTTGCGCTGAAGAACACTTAGATAATCAAAGACAAAAAGAAAAATGAAGCGGTCTTCAGGAAGACCCAGGTCCGCACGACATATCGTGGAATCAACAACAGGGGCCAATAGCGGTAAAGGCATTGTTATAACTGGTTTGGTGGTGTTGGGAGCGATTGCATCACGCACAAATTCGGTGGCGGTCCATACCTCATCTACATGATCAAAACCAGAGTGAGCCTTTGATGGAAACTGTTCAACCTCCCAGAACCAAAGTCCAATCGTGTACTTGCCACGTTGAAAAGACTCATCAGCCTGATGGCGAAAAAAACCTATCTGTTCTGCATTTACGCAGATGATGTTGATGTCATAAGAAACGTTGGGCTCTTGCCTGTCCTCGAACTCATGATCTTGTCGCGAACTGGTTCGCGAAAAAGTGATTGCCGAGTGAGGAATGCCGACACTTTCAATTGCAGAGACCAAAAGTCGGGCCGCCTCTCCCAGTCCCAGCTCCGCTCGCAAGTATCCAGCGATATTGACTCCCTCCAATGGAGGCGGCGGTTCTGGAAAGCTTCGGTCCGACAAAGCAGCAAACCTTGGGTTATCTGGCAACAGACGAGATGGCAGTGCCATTTCTTCGGCCCCATGTTCATGTAACCACTGCACAAAAAGCTCTTTGTC
>CAYGGL010000015.1:16908-29116 GCA_964349215.1 uncultured Acidimicrobiaceae bacterium
ATGGTGGTCACTTCGTCATATCCGGCATCCAACATGGCCCGGCCATATTCCTCGGATAGAGCCAAAAGGTCAGGCTCTTCACTGAGCAATACGCGAGGAGACGGACCTTGATGCTTGCTCAGTCGGTAACCAGCATGAGGGCTATAGCCGCTGAAATGGAAGTATCTGAGTTTGGCTTCACCGGCATACCAGGTTCCATCGATTCTTCGAATTGGCCGTTGATCGACATTCCAGTAGGCAACATTGCAACCTTGGTCTCGAACAACAACATGACTAAATAAACTCGGCACGAAATCGACCCAACGTTGGTCAGTGAAAATCATGTTTTTTGGATCTTGACGACAATCGCGTCGTAGCCGTTCTGACCACCAATCAAGAAACTCTTTAGCCCCATTGCTAACCGCTATGAAACCCAGATTGAAGGTGCCCGCACCAAGAACCTCGGCTTCAGAAGGCCGTTTGTTGTCACGCGGCATGGGCGATAAAAGATGGGGGGTTAAGACAATGTCACTGTCGGCGGCCATCTGAAATAAATCTTCAATCGGCTGATACAAGCAGATATCAGGGTCAAAATAGGCCACGGCTGAACTACCTTGAGTGAGCAAAGTGCGAAGTAGCCAGGGCTTTATGGCAGTGGCAAGTTCCATCACGTCATAGCCCATGATCATTTGGTGCAATAACGTTTGATCAATATCAACGCAGGCCAGCGGTATTACATCGAAGTCCTCACCCTTGCCGGTGACCTGACCAAAACGGTCGTCGATTACCAGAACAGTAAAGCGACCATCAGGGTGTTGCTTGCGAAATGATTTGGCCAATAATCGTGCGTGAGCCAAATAGTTGCGAGCGATGATCGTGCAGGCGTGAAGCTTCATCTGGCTCAAAGATACGACCCCCAGAGGAAACAGGCCAAGATGGAGCTATGACCCTGCAAGTCGCTATACATGCTGGACAGCTTCTTCAGCCTTTCCCAGGCGGTATTGGTCGTTATGTAGGCAAGCTTATTGAGGCACTTCCTCAGGCCGATATCACCCCAATTCCCTTCGCTGCCGGTGCTCCAGCGCAGTCGATACCTAATTGGGTAAACCTTGGGTTTCCTTATGGTCGCTGGCGCTATGAAGCTTGGCATCGATTCCGTCGTCCTTCACTTCGAGTCAGAAAACTCGATGGCGGCGAACCCGAAGTTATTCACGCACCCAGCCTTGCCATACCCCCACACGGGCGATTGCCACTTGTGGTCACTGTCCATGATCTGGTTTTTCTGGAAAATCCTGATTGTTTAACCCCTCGTGGGGTCGCGTTTCACAAACGTGGCCTCAAAATTGCAATTGACGAAGCGGCAGCCTTTGTTGTGCCCTCAGCATGGGTCGCCAATCGCCTTGAAGCTTGCGGGGTCGACCGCGCTCGCATACATGTTGCACATCACGGCGTTGATCTGGACGGCGTTGATCTAGCCGTGCCAGACAAGTCAAAAGAAGAACAAGCAACCAACCTGCCTGAAACATTCGTTCTCTTCGTGGGCACTCTTGAACCTCGCAAAGGCGTCGCCGAATTGATAAGTGCACTCAGCCAAGTACGCCTAGAGCACCCCGACATTGAGCTTGTCATGGCCGGCCCTTCCGGTTGGGGCGAGCTTCCTGATCTCAGTGCTTCTCATGTGCATTGGTTGGGGTCGGTCGATGACTCAATGCTCGATCACCTCTATCGTCATGCGCTTGGCCTCGTCCTCCCATCTCGAAACGAGGGGTTTGGCCTCCCGATTCTTGAGGCAATGATCAGAGGTTGCCCCGTCATTGCCTCAGAGGCAGCTTGTCTGCCAGAAATTGTCGGCGAGGCGGGAACATTGGTTCCTGTTGGCAATGTCGAGACTCTCGCAAAGGCGATCTGTGAACTGACTGACCAGGTCCATCGCAAATCGTTGATTCAACGTGGTCTCGCCCATGCAGCAGGTTTCACGTGGCAAGCAAGTGCCCAATCTCATGCAGGTGCTTACAGCGCTGCGCGTGCAACGCTGTAGTTTCGTCTTATGCGTGTTGCAATAGACGTCTCAGCGATACCCGATGATCCAGCAGGAGCCGGGGTATACGTTCTCGAACTTGTCAAAGCTCTTGGCATGGTTCCAAGCAATGAGTTGGAACTTCACCTGATTGCTCGTCACGATGACGAAGCACGCTGGCATTCAGTTGCACCTGTTGCAACTATTCATGGAGTTGTGCCGATCAATCGTGGTTCTCGCCTTGCTTGGGAGCAGATGCTTGCTCCCCGTCTTGCGAAACAGATCGAAGCAGATGTCTGGCACGGACCGCACTACACAATCCCGCTGATGATGCCCACTTCTAAATCTTCTCGCCAGCGCAAGGGTCCTGCGGTTGTAGTCACAGTGCACGACTTAACTTTCTTTGATCACCCGGAATGGCATGAGCGTTCAAAAGTTGCCTACTTCCGTCCAATGATCCGTGCGGCTGCTCGGCGCGCTCAGGTGCTCATTGGCGTAAGCCAGTGGACAAGCAAGCGACTAATCGAACTGATTGGTCCAAATGCAGCGGTTGTGACTATCGCCCATGGAGTAGACCACACACGATTCTTCCCCAGCGACCCTGAACAAAAGGTACGAGATCTAACCGCACTAGCCGCTCTTGGGATTCACCAACCTTTCATCGGGTTTGCGGGAACCATCGAGCCGCGCAAAAACATCCCTGCCCTGATTCGAAGCTTTGATGCGATTGCAGACGATCACCTCAACCTTCAGCTTGCGATAGCCGGTCAACCCGGGTGGGGAACAGACGAAGTTGACAAGGCAATTGCCAAAAGTCGTCATCCTGATCGCATCATCTTGGCTGGCTACGTCGAGTCAAAGGTCATACCGGCCATGTTTCGCCAAGCAGCTGTAGTCGCATACCCATCTCTTGAGGAGGGCTTTGGTCTCCCTGCCCTTGAAGCAATGGCTTGCGCCGCACCGCTCGTAACTACAACCGGATCGGCCATGGAAGAGGTCGTTGGCGAAACTGGCCTACTCGTTGCACCTAATGATGAGCCGGCTCTCACCCAGGCTCTATCGAAACTGATGAACGATCCCAATCGCCGTGAGGCCTTGGGATTTGGCGGCCCATCCAAGGCATCTTCTTTCACCTGGCAACGTTGCGCCCAGCTTCACATCGAGGCGTATCAGCTCGCTATCGCCCGAGCGACCCCAAAGAACAACCAAGCGGAAAATTAACGAAGATTGACACTAGTGTTGCCAGCGATGGAACCCCTCGTCGATCCACGCATTGAGCACTACGCTGTCGAACACTCTTCTCCCGAGCCGAGATATCTGGCTGAACTGGCGGAAGAGACTTCCGCTTCCACCAACTTTCCCCAAATGATGGTCGGACCGTTAGAGGGCGAGTTTCTCAAGTTCTTGGTCAAGGTCACAAAGCCGCGTTTGGTGCTCGAAATCGGAACCTTCACGGGTTACTCATCTCTTTGCATGGCAGCCGGGCTGGGGCCCCAAGCCAAGATAATCACTTGCGAGATTGACGAACGCCACGCGGAGATCGCCAATCGACATATTTCATTGAGCCCATATTCCTCGAGCATTGAAGTTCGTGTCGGACCGGCCGCCAAAACTATTGCCGCACTAGATGGACCATTCGACTTCGTATTCATAGACGCCGACAAGGCTTCGTACGTCGAATACTACGAGGCAGTTTTGCCGAAACTAAGCGCTGAGGGAATGATCGCTGTCGATAACGTCTGTTGGAGTGGAAAGGTTGTTTCTGACGATAACGACCCGGATACTGTCGCCATTCGTGAATTCAACGATCACATACGAGATGACGACCGCGTAGAAAAGGTCATGTTGACTGTGCGCGATGGTTTAACTCTGATTCGTCATCGCCAACTTTCATGATCGCGGTACTCGCAGGTGGCGTTGGAGCAGCTCGACTGCTCATGGGTATGGTCCAGGCAATTCCACCAACTGAGATAACTGCGATCGTCAACACAGCAGATGACGAAGTAATAAATGGCCTCCACATAAGTCCAGACCTCGACACAATCGTCTACACCCTCGCCGGTGCAATCGACCCCACAAAGGGTTGGGGTCTCGGTGAAGAGTCGTGGTCAACGATGAATGCCCTTGAGCGCTATCAATCTTCTCGACCAGAAGGTTCGCTTGCGGCTAACACATGGTTTCGCCTAGGTGATCGTGACATAGCAACACACCTCTACCGCAGCACACGTTTAGACGAAGGGGCTGACCTTACCGCTGTCACTCAAGAAATTGCTTCTTCTTGGGGACTCGACATCCGCCTGGTTCCTATGACTAATGATCGAGTTGCCACAAGGCTTACATTGGCCGCCGACTCTTTAAGCCCTGGCCAAGTTCAAGTTGAAATCAGTTTTCAGGAATACTTCGTCTTGCACCGTCATTCAGTTCCTGTCGCATCTATTCGCTACGAAGGAGCTTCTATCGCACGGGCCAACCCTGCTGCCATCGATGCACTCAAGCAATCTGAGCGCATCGTGATCGCCCCGTCGAACCCACTTCTCTCGATCGCTCCAATCCTTGAATTAGCCGAGTTGAAACAATGCCTCACAACTCGAAGAGGTGACGTCGTCGCCGTCTCTCCCATTGTCAATGGATCTGCCATCAAAGGCCCCGCTGACCACCTGTTAAGCGAGCTGGGCTGCGAACCATCTGTAGTTGGTGTTGCCCGTCTGTACAGCGAGTTCGCATCGACGTTGGTTATTGACGAACTCGATGCCGCTCTGGCGAACGAAGTCGAGCGTTGTGGAATGAAGTGTCATGTTACAAAGACCGTCATGGACAGCCCCGAGATAGCAGCAACACTTTCACGCGAGCTTTTAAAGAGCAGCTTCTAAGAAATAGGTATGGACTTTGCCTTCTTTGGTAATCACTCCGATAACTGACATTCCAGAAATAAATGCAGGCGACCGGCTGGGTTTGATCATTGCCAATACTGAGACTGGCTCATCCCTACAAGAAGGCGATGTGCTGGTTGTTACTCAAAAGATTGTGTCGAAAGCCGAGGGGCGCATGGTGCCCGTCGACCATAACGACCCAGACGCACGAATGGCGATTATCGAAAACGAATCTGTACGTGTGCTGAGGAGACGAGGCGAGCTGGTCATTACTGAGACGACCTCTGGCTTTGTTTGCGCAAACGCAGGGGTTGATTTATCGAATGTGGCAGATGGGTTCGCCGCTCTCTTGCCAGTTGACCCTGACCGCTCTGCACGACGGATTCGAGATGAACTTCATGCCCATCTGGGAGTAAAGGTTGGGGTAATAATTTCAGATACCTTTGGGCGTCCTTGGCGTAACGGTGTTTGTGACGTTGCAATCGGGTGTGCGGGCATTGCCGGAGTGGTCGATTTACGAGGGACCCAAGATGCTCTTGGAAGAGAACTCCAGGCCACAGAGGTTGCCGTTGTAGATGAGCTTGCAGCCGCAGGAGAACTCGTAATGGGCAAGGCGAGCAATATCCCAGTTGCACTCTTGCGAGGAGTTGAGCCCTCATGGCTTAGAGAAGGAAGCGTCTCGGGCGAAATCATACGCAGGCCGGGTGAAGACCTCTTCCGCTAACTCTGTTGATTAGAGCTGTCGAACGTTTGTCTTATGAACTTGATTCAGTTTTTTTGGCAAACCATTCGAGGACGTTTCGGGTGCCCTGTTCAAGAGTGGTCCAAGGCTCCCACCCAAGCTGCATCTGGGCCCTGCCTGGGTCTAATGCCGAGCGTGCCAATTCTCCCTGACGGGCAGGGGCAAGCATGGGTCCAAGGTCTGATAACCCGGCATGGGCTGCCATAACTTGATAAAGCTCCAACACTGATGTCTCTTGTCCGGTACCGATATTGCAGATGAGGCCTCCCCCACGTTCTGCGCCACGGACGAAGGCATCCACAACGTCATCAACGTAAACAAAGTCTCTCGTTTGCTTACCGTCTCCGAAGATTACGCAAGTCTCGCCGGCCAACAGGCGGCCCGCGAATATGGCCACCACTCCGGCCTCACCATGGGGGTCTTGGCGAGGGCCATAGACATTTGCAAGTGCCAATGCAGTGAACTCAAGGCCGTGCAAAACCCTATAGGCATGCAAGTAGTCACCCACTACCTTCTTGGCTACTCCATAAGGCGAAATCGGTTGTTGAGGATGTGACTCGAGAACAGGTAAATCTGAAGCGTCGGGGTCTCCGTAGATGGTCCCTCCGCTTGAGGCAAAGACCACTTTGCGAGCACCACCGGCTCGTGCACCCTCTAAAACGTTCAAGCTCCCGATTATGTTTACCTCGGCATCAAAAACAGGACGTGCAACGGAGACCCGAACATCTGCCTGTGCTGCAAGATGGAAAATAACTTCGGGCTCAATGCGAGCGATCAGATCGACGACCTCAGGAGAGCGAATATCAACCTGATGTACCCGTAAATCGTGCGAACGATCTGCACGTGCATCAGCCAGGTTGCCAAGTGAACCTGTTGACAGATCATCTATCACATCAACCGTATGGCCCTCGGCCAACAAGCGATCTACAAGCGTGGATCCAATAAATCCGGCGCCTCCGGTGACAATTGCTTTCATTTGCTTTCCTCACTGTGACTGACCTCAGTAGATGGAACCAGCGCTCCCGTCAGTCGCGCTTTAGGCCCAGTTTCAAATCCATGACCCAACATGGACATCTCTTCAACCACGGAGGACTGACCCACAACAGCGCCTGCACCCACAACCGAATCGCGCACCAGTGCCCTAGGGGAAATGAATGCACCGGGCAATAGCACTGAACCCTCTACCCTGGCTCCATCGCCAACGGATACGTCATCACCGAGCACAGAGCGACACACCACTGCACCGGCAGCAACCTCCACACGTTTGCCCAAAAGAACTGGGGCAACCAATTCACCTGTGACTTCAACAGTCCCCGAACCTTCTACTGCTGCGAGTCGCTTTCCAGATATCAGATCCAGCGATGCTTGGATATAGCGCTCGGGAGTCCCGACATCAAGCCAGTAGGCAGGATCGACCCTTGCATAGAGCGTCCCTTGCTCAGCCATCGCAGGGAAGATTTCACGTTCGATATTTACCGCGTGACCAGGTGAGATCCGATGCAGTGCCGAGGGCTCAAGCACATAGAACCCGGCGTTAATCATTTTGCTGGGAGCTTCATCGGCAGGGGGTTTCTCCACAAAGGAATTGACCTTTCCAGACTCGTCGGTAACGACTACTCCGAAATGTGAAGGGTCCTCAACTTCAGTGAGAGCAATGGTTCCTTCTGCACTTGATTCATGGTGCATCTTCACCAAGGCCGAAAGATCAAGATCAGTAAGTACATCGCCATTTACAACTACAAAGGTTTCATTGATTCCAACTTCGTCTGCTGCAAATCTGATTGCACCGGCCGTATCGAGGGGTTCGGGCTCGACCACATAGACCAAATCGACTCCCGCGCAAGTGTTATCTGGATAAGCATCAACAAATGCATCTGGCCTATAGCCAAGAGACAAAACGGCCTCGTCTATTCCATTTGCTGACAGATGAGCCAGCACGCGCTCAATCATTGGACGTCCGGCAACGGGCAGCATTTGTTTCGGAACAGTCCACGTTAAGGGACGCAAGCGAGTCCCCAAACCGCCTACGAGAACAACTGCCTTCACGGAGCCGAAGGAGCCGGCGTTACTGCGCCTGGATCTGAAGGAGCCGCCGGTACTGCGCCTGGATCTGAAGGCACTGCGCCTGGAGGCACTGCGCCTGGAACATCACTTGGAATCGCCCCCGCAGATGGAGGTTTATCCAACTTGGTTCCCTTTGGAACAAATCCGATCGTTAGGATGCTTCCATCCTTGGGTCTATATTTTGCAAAATCACTCTTGAGTAATGTTCCGGTTTGATCGGCCATATTGTCCCAAACCATGACTTGAACTTCGCCGACTTTCCCGTCCTTGGGGCATTTGTCGCCGTTCTTAAGCTTCTTTCTGCCAGGCACCTCAAGTGAGCTGTCGGTCAGGTCCATCTCGGTGGTATCACCAAAGGCACCGAGATTTGCACCCGCTCCGGTGTATCGCGAGCTAAACGGATGTATATGTATCAACCCATCACCGTGTGAATGAATGCCTGAAGTATCTCCCTTGGGCCCATCTACCAAGCCAGGAAGGACCTCACCGCATATATTGACGCCAAAAGCGGCATGCCAGTGATCGGTAATCAGGGGTGGCGCTGCCTCCACCTTGTCAGGTCGGGAAAATGCAACTAGGCCGACTCCAAGCACCACAATGGTGGTTATCATCCCCCACCATCCCAAGTTTTTGGAAGACCTGGTACGTCTTGCGCTACGAGTAGCTCTGGAAATTTTCTTGCGAGATGATGCTCTGCCCATATGAGTTACATCCTACTAGTAAGAGCCCTATTTATGGACCCAATGTCACTATCAAAGATGAGCTATGCCGACGCATGAGGTCGTCTGCGCGCTGCTCGCTGGATCCAAGCCAGAACAACGCGGACCGCTAGTGCGACTCCAACTAATGGGAGCGCTAGGCGCTTAAAACCGGTAGTTGTCTTGAGTGCATAGTGCCAAAGTGAACTATGATGAATGGCGATCATTCGATATGGGGTCTGATCAGTGGAACAACCGATGACATGGACGACAGTTGCCGCGGGATCATATCCAACTCTCCAGCCGACTTCATGAAGGCGACGGCATAAATCGACGTCTTCGAGGTACATGAAAAAACTCTCGTCGAATCCACCTATCGCATCCCAGGCCTCTCGCCTGACCATCATGAAAGTTCCCGCTACCCAATCGACATCGGCTGGGCGCTCGTGGTCCCAATCCAACATTCGATAGCGCTTGCTAAACGGGTTGGATGGCCATAAAAAATGCAAGAATGCGTGCCCGGCTGCGTCCACAAGATCAGGGAATCTACGAACCGATGGGTAAAGCACTCCATCTGGAGTCGTGATACGAGGCCCCACTAAACCCAGGCCAGGGTCACGCATAAGGGACTCGACCAGGACCTTGCAAACGGGGGATTCGAGTAAAAGATCGGGATTGAGTACCGCAACATATGGTGTCGAGGTTTGCGCGACCCCACGATTTGCAGCACCGGCAAAGCCAATGTTGCGCTTAAGCGCTATTACTTCAACCCTTGGGTCATGGTCTCGAACTGCACTGACCGAATCATCACTTGATGCATTGTCGACCACGACAATGTTCTCAACCCCATCGGCCCTAAGGCTGTCTATGCAAGCAATTAGTAGGTCAGAAACGTTGTAGCTGACGATCACCGCCGTGACATCGGACGAACCCAGCTGGTTGGGGTTTTCGACACCTTGGCTCGTATCAGCCATTTGAGATGCTGCTCATCCATGCGGCGGTCAGAGCCAATCCTTCTTCCAGTTGAATCCGTGGCTCCCAACCAAGAGCTTTACGAGCAAGGCTGATGTCAGGCCTGCGTTGTGTTGGATCATCTACCGGCAGTGGCTCATGAATAATCTCTGAATCTGACCCTGTGACCTTCAAGACAAGATCTGCCAGTTCACGAATTGTGAACTCGTTTGGATTCCCGATGTTCACCGGACCGATCTCGTCGCTATCGAGCAGAGCAAGTAAGCCGCGCACCTCATCTTCTACATAACAAAAGCTTCTGGTCTGGGTTCCATCGCCATAAATGGTTAGTTGTTTGCTTGCCAATGCCTGGCGAATCAGGGTTGACACTACGCGGCCATCATTTGGTCTCATGCGTGGACCATAAGTATTGAAAATTCGAACGATGCGAACATCTACTGCGTGGTAGCGGTGGTATGCCATCGTCATCGCCTCGGCAAATCGTTTTGCCTCGTCATAGACACCGCGCGGACCAACAGGGTTGACATGGCCCCAATAAGATTCCGTCTGAGGGTGTTCCTGGGGATCTCCGTAGACCTCACTGGTTGAAGCCAGAAAATAGCGAGCGCCTTTGTCCTTGGCGAGTCCCAAAGTGTTGTGCGTACCGAGGCTGCCGACCTTCAGCGTCTGAATAGGCTTTTCGAGATAATCATTGGGAGAAGCGGGGCTGGCGAAATGTAAGACGGCATCAACCTCGCCCGGAACCCAGACGTAGTCGCTGACATCTTGGCGTGAGAATGAAAAACGGTCATGACCGAAAAGATGCGCAATATTGTCGAGTGATCCGGTAATCAGGTTGTCAATTGCCACAACAGCATCGCCACGTTCCAAGAGTGCATCACAAAGATGAGAGCCCAAAAATCCAGCGCCGCCGGTCACAACAACACGTTGAGACTCATGTGCTCGCGTCATACGCGACCGACTCCTTCGTAAGCGAAACCTCGACGACGCATTGCAGCTGGTTCCAACAAATTACGAGTATCAACTATGCGGGGGGCCTTCATCAGACCCGCCACCTTCGCGAAGTCCAACCACCGAAACTCATCCCACTCTGTTAGAACCACGAGAACTTCAGCGCTATCGCAAATTGAATATGGGTCAACAGAAACCTCTATGCCCGCCAACAAAGGGTGATCTCCACTGTCGATAGCGGGGTCATATGCCTTCACATTGGCTCCATGATTTCGGAGCCTTTGAATAACTTCAAGAGAAGGAGAGTCACGAAGATCATCTGTTCGGGCCTTAAAGGTCAGTCCCCATACTGCAACATTTGTTCCATCGACCGAACCCCCAACCATGCGTTGCACCTTGGCCACCATGCGCTCGTGTTGTTCATTGTTGACAGATATCACGCCACGCAAAAGGTTGAAGTCATAGCCGGCCTCATCGGCAATGTGAACCATTGCACGGGTATCTTTCGGAAAGCACGATCCACCCCAACCTGGCCCTGGCTTTAGGAACTCGAAGCCAATGCGCTTGTCGTATCCCATACCCAAAACCACCTCGCGCACATCCGCACCGACGGCCTCACAGACGTTTGCGAGGGCATTCACAAAGCTGATCTTGGTTGCCAAAAAAGCGTTAGATGCGTATTTGATTGTCTCTGCAGAGGCCGGATCGGTAATCACCAGCGGTGCCTTGAGGATTTCGAACAATGCCGCCACCCGCATGGCTGCAGCCTGGTCATCACTTCCGATCACGATGCGATCAGGATTAAGACAATCATGAACAGCTGATCCTTCTCGCAGGAACTCGGGGTTCGAAACCACGAAAACATCGTCTCGCTGCAATGCCTGTTCGACAACTCGGGTAGAACCCACCGGAACTGTCGACTTGTTGATAACGATGCACTCAGAATCAAGCAGCGGTCCGATCTCGGATGCTGCCTCTCGTATGTAAGTCAGGTCTGCAGACCCATCTTCGTCTTGAGGAGTCTGCACACAAAGAAATACGAATTCAGCCTCGCCAACCGCATTAGACGCCCCGAGCACGAAGGAAAGGCGGCCACTATCGAGGCCCTCACGAACAAGCTCCGGAAGCCCCGCTTCAAAGATTGGTAGATCGCCCCTGTTCAGGCGTTCTACCTTTTCATCTACAACATCTGCGCAAACAACATCGTGACCGAGATGGGCAAGGTAGGCACCAGTGGTAAGTCCTACATAGCCAGTACCAACGATCGCTATTCTGCTCATTCGAAAAGTGTAATCGTGGACCCGCCAGATTCAGTTCTCAACACCCAGTTCTCAATATTCAGTTCTCAACACTCAGGGGTCGTGGTTGTAGTCGTTGTCGGGCCGGTGGCTACTGGACTAGTAACCGGAGGGGCAACAGCCTTTGGGGGGTCCGTCGTTGCTGGAGGTGCAGTCGTGGCAGGGACTTCACCGGGAGCTCTTGGGGTTGGAAGGATCCCCGCGAAATCAACGCCAGTGGTGAGAACCGTATCTACCGTGAGATTCGCATCCTCTAAGAGAGTCGCAGGAATTGCGAGATAACGATTGAGCAACTCAGCCTTTTGTTGCTGTCCACTTCCATAACGGATGGTTGTCGTCTTTGTAACAGAACTGTTGCCGGTATCGGTATCGGGGGCAATAAATCCGGCCTTCAACAAAGCCTCGCTCGTGGCTACGGCTTCGCCTTTTCTACCAGAACCATTTAGAACTCTAACTCGAACATCGCTTGGCACATAATTTTTTGGAGCGTTGGGATCTACGCCACGGAAAATGTCAAAAATCTTGTCTGCTTCTGATTTATTGGTGATCTCCACTACGGATGCGCGACCTTTTTGAACGCTACCGACGGGAAGACTGTGTCGTTGGATGGCATCAGG
>CAYGGL010000016.1:0-28561 GCA_964349215.1 uncultured Acidimicrobiaceae bacterium
GTGTAGCTCGCCTTGATGGTGGACGCTGCACTGGATGCCACCTGACGCTGCCTGCCGCAGAACTCGATTCCCTTCGACATGCGGGCGAAGGTATTCCCATCTTTCATGAGGAGTGTGGGCGGCTCTTAGTCCGCTAAATAATGTTGTTCTGGTTTGTGGGCGCATCGTTTCTAACCATCTGGCTCGTATTTCGTGATCCTGGTTTTGATCACCGCCTGGTCATGGTCGGGGCACTCGCTCCTGATGTGATTGACGGGCCGTGGGGAGCTCCGAGATTTGCCCACACTGTCCTTGCAAGTGTTGTCGTTATGACAGTGGTTATGTTTGGCACACAAGGCAAGCGGTTGTTGCGTCGCCAGTTGTTGGCATTGCCAATCGGTATGTTTCTCCACCTTGTCTTTGATGCAATGTGGGCTGATACATCCACCTTTTGGTGGCCTCTGGCAGGCTTGGAATTTCGTGGCGATCAACTGCCAAGCATCGAGCGAGGACTGTTCAATATTCCGCTTGAGCTAGCTGGAATAGCCGTAATGATTTGGGCATGGAAACGTTTTCGCCTCGGTGAAAATAACCGTCGCTCATTGTTTATAAAAACCGGCCGCCTGGGTCGAGATCTGCTGGACTGATCAAATGCTAATTCTTGTCCGCCACGGCCGGACTGCCTCTAATGCCGCCGGACTCTTGTTAGGAAGAGCGAATCCTTCGCTTGATGAGACTGGAAAGACTCAGGCGCGTGACTTGGGCCGGGTGATTACCGAGATATCTCCTGCACGCGTCATATCGAGTCCGCTTGTTCGTGCACGAGAAACCGCCGAGGCCTTTGGGGTTCCGATAACAGTAGACGAACGATGGATAGAACTTGATTACGGCGAGTTTGATCAGTTGCCTATGCAAGATGTTCCAATTGAGACATGGGCCAGGTGGCGCAACGATCCAAGTTTTGAACCACCTGGGGGAGAGTCGCTCGTAACTCTTGGGAGAAGAGTTGGTGAAGCCTGTGGGGAGTTGGTCGAAGAGGCCAATACAAGCGACATCGTGGTTGTGACTCATGTGTCGCCGATCAAGGCTGCTGTGGCGTGGGCTCTACAAGTAGGTGATGAGATTGCATGGAAGATGCACGTTTCACCTGCCTCAATTACTCGCATAGCTATAGCGCCGCTGGGAGCATCGTTGGTTTCATTCAGCGAAGTTCATCATCTGACCTCAACCCCTTGAGCGCTTCAGCCGCCTGAGACAAAAGACTCTGCCCCGATGGGCGGGTTGGGGTCGTCTCTGGTTTCAAGCCATCGTTGTGGAAGATGCACTTGGCGAGGACCGTTGCGAGGTCCTCTGGTCATTGCCAATGCGGCAGCGGGGAAGGCCATGTCGAGTTCTCCGAGTTTGTCGAGCAGTTCGTTTAGTTCAATCAACGAGGCAACCGAGGTGAGGCCGGAGCGAGTACTTCTACCCACTGGGAAACCCGTCAAATACCAATCAACGTGTTTGCGAAAATCGTTCATTGCCGAGAACTCGCCAAGGGTGTCGCACAACAAAGAAGCATGCTCTTTCATGATCGAACACACTTCGCTCAGCGATGGTGGTGGCGCGATTGGTTCGCCAGCCAGTGCGGACGCAAGGTCACGAAACAACCATGGACGACCCAGACAACCACGACCGATTACAACTCCGTCGCAATTGGTTTCATCCATCATTCGTACGGCATCGTTCGCTTGCCAAATATCGCCGTTTCCCAAAACTGGAATTGAACTAATGGCCGCTTTGATCTGAGCTATTGCCGACCAGTCTGCTCTGCCCGAATAAAGCTGATGAGCCGTTCGAGCGTGAACAGTTATCGCAACAACGCCTTCATCTTCGGCGATCCTTGCTGCTTCATGGGCGGTTAGATTCTCCGCGTCTATTCCCAAGCGCATCTTGATCGTTATTGGAACTGTGCCGGCGGCATTTACCGCAGCTCTCACAATCGATCGGAAAAGCAAAGGGTGTGCAGGTAGCGCAGCGCCGCCACCTTTTCGAGTGACTTTGGCGGCAGGACATCCGAAGTTGAGATCAATATGATCTGCCCCGTCCTCGCCGACAAGTTTGCCAACCGCCGCAGACATCACCTTGGGGTCTACTCCGTAGAGCTGAATGCTTCGCACGGGTTCGTCGTCAGCGAACGATGCCATGCGACGAGTCTTTTTGTTGTCTTCTAAAAGAGCACGGGCAGTAATCATTTCGCTCACGAATAGCCCGCCCCCATATTTACGAGCGAGGCGACGAAATGCTGCGTTGGTAACACCTGCCATGGGGGCCAGCACAACTGGTGGGTTTAGCTCTATTGGTCCGAGTTTGAGAAATGATTTTTTCATGTGCGTTCTTGTCATTTGCATCGCCATAGTGAAGTGATATCGATGCCGAGTTCAAAAAGTTGACGGCGAAGCAAAGACAGCGAGAGGCCTATGACGTTGCTTGGGTCACCTTCTATACGATCGATGAATGGAGCAGAAAACCCATCGAGGGTGAAGGACCCCGCAACTTGTAATGGTTCGCCGGTTGCAACGTAGGCCCTGATCTGTTCCTCGCTCATTTCGGCGAAATGCACGAGCGTTTCGTCAACG
This sequence comes from uncultured Acidimicrobiaceae bacterium, assembly GCA_964349215.1. Taxonomy (GTDB): domain Bacteria; phylum Actinomycetota; class Acidimicrobiia; order Acidimicrobiales; family CADCSY01; genus JACOTK01. Next base: position 2,598 of record CAYGGL010000016.1, read on the forward strand.
TTTATGACCTTGTTTCCAGTAGAGGTATTGATGACACATTGTCCGGTCATGAGTGTCGCGGTTCGTCCCCGTTGCGCAAGACATATTTCGATTGCCTCTGCGGGTGAGGCCGGTTTACCGATTGCATCGCCATCTAGATCGAGCAGTGAGTCACAACCGATCACAAGAGCATTGGAAGCCTGGGATATAACAGCGGCGGCTTTCATCTCGGCCAGTTTGGCAACTGCAGTGCGAGTATTGGTGGTATCGACTCCCGTTTCGTCGACGCCGCTTACTACGACCTCGGGGTCAATGCCGGCTTGTTGCAAGAGTCTCAGACGTGCAGGTGATGCAGAAGCCAGGACAACTCTTGCTTTATTAACAGCAGGTTTATTCACAGCAGGTTTATTCACAGATTCGATCTTTCCAGACAACTTCAGTTTGCGATGAGGATGGTGAGTCGGTCTATAGGCGGGATTCTGTCCAGCGCCGGAGCGCTTGGGTGACCATCCATCTATGCGGCCTACCTTGGGACATTGAGCGGGCAGCTCGTCCCGCATTTGGCCTTGCTCCGGGTGGGGTTTACCTAGCCGCCTAAGTTGCCCTAAGCGCTGGTGCGCTCTTACCGCACCGTTTCACCCTTACCTGTGCGAGCTTTCACTCGTCATCGGCGGTTATTTTCTGTGGCACTTTCCTGCGGGTCGCCCCGACTGGTTTCTAGCCAGCACCCTGCCCTATGGAGTCCCGACCTTCCTCGACACGGTCAGTTGCCCGCCGTGCCGCGGCCACCCAACCGACTCACCATCACATGCCAGTATCGCAGCACTTTGATCTTGGCGCACTCCAAGAGTTATGAAATCACCAACAACCGAGCTGTTGCCCTGCGCCCAGGCAGCTTGACTACCTCAATTGCATTGGGGAGTTGTTGTTTTACCTCGCTTGAATGGGTGACGACCATAACCTGTCGAAAGTGACCTTTGAGGCGTTCAAGTGCCATGAGCATTCGCTCTCTACGCTCGTCATCTAGCGGCCCAAAGACTTCATCAAGTACCAAGAGACCAACCGCTCCGCCCGATTGGAATCGCACGTGCTCGCTAATTGCAACGCGTAGTGCAAGGTTGGCCAGATCAGTTTCAGAACCAGAAAAACGACTCATGTCATACAGGCGCCCGGCATCGCGGATCTGGATCTCGTATGTATCTGCATCAACTTCTAAACGGTCGTATTCATTGTCTGTTAGCTCTGCAAATAGATCGGCAGCTTGAGCAGCAAGTCGTGGCCCAACTGTTGAAACAACAGTGTTTCGAAACTGGCTGAGCAACTCAGCGGTTCGCCCGAGATGTCGTGCCCGCTCTTGTTCGCCCTGCACCTGTTTGTACTTTTCTTGGGCGTCAGCCAAACGTCGCTCGGCTTCGCCGGCATCTGCTCGGGCCTTGGTGGCAGTTACCGCAGCATGTTGGTTTGCTTCTACTGCTTCCTCGGTTTGCTTGCGCGCATCTTCTAGTTCTCTTTGTGCTGCTTCAAGATTGTCAGGGCTGTAGTTGAGAGAGGTGACTTTCTCCAAGAGTTCTTTTCGCTCTTCAGTCGCCTTCTCAGCACGCTCCCGCGCTTGATCTCGCTCTTTGAGGGCATCTTCTTTTCGATCGAGCCGTCCCTGTAGGCGTTGGCAATCTTCTCGGGCCTTTCGACGTGTAGCTAATTCTGTTTTCATCGAAGTCACGAGAAGCTGAGCAGAAGACTGATCTGTTGATGCCAAGTCGTTTGCAAGCACTCTCTTTGCCAGCTCGGGTGCATTCTTGCCAAGAGCTTCATGCGCATGAGCCAGTTTCTTCTCGGCCTCTTCATGCCGCTCACGGATTCGTTCAAATGTTACAAACTCCAACCTGGCTTGCTCGAACCTACGAGTGAGCGCCTTAAGTTCTTGTTCGACTTCGAGACAACGTGTCTTGGAAGACTCGTATTCTTTCTCTGCTATTTCTAAGCGGGAACGAGCCTCATCAAGTTCTGCTGTTCTATGGGCTTGGACCTGTTCAAACGCTGCACCCAATTCTTGTCCGCACAAAGGACAGTCGTGCTCGGTCGAAAGTGACGCCGAACGCTGGTGCGCTTGGTTTACTCTTTCCAACTCATCCTTAGCGGCTTGGACTCCTGCCTTATGAACGGCAAGTTGGCTCATGGCTTCGTTGGAAACGATTTGGAATTTCGTTAATTGCGCTTCGTCAGGCTCTTGAGGACGCTCGGGTAAATGAATATCGGCCAATTCGGTTTCTGCCTCAACAACCGCATCAAGAAGGCGAAGTTGAGCCTCAGTTTCTTCAAGGCCGTTGGCAAGTGGACTCAGTCTTTCAAGTTCTTCAGAAGCACTCTCCAAGGTAGTGAGCTCATCTTCTAGGCGCTTAAGTTGTTCGACTGCCTGGTCTTGGGTTTGGCGTGCGGATTTTCCGGCATTGACCAAATCGCTATAGGTCTTTGCAAGCTCGTTCAATTTGGCAGCGCCTGCCTCGGCACCTTCTTGAGCTTTGCGGGCGAGGATGAGAGCGTCAGCCGCTGCAATCTCATTTTCTGATGCAGTCTTTGCCAGAGACGATCTATCAGTCACCTGTTGGGCTAACTCATCAAGATCTGGCAGAAGAGTCCGAAGTGTTTCATAAGCATTTGCTGCCGCTTTGGCATCTCGTCGAGCCTCATCTCGAGCCTGATCCAACGGAGTGATTCCCAAAAGTCGCAATACCAAATCACGCCGTTTTGCAGGAGTCTGTTGACTGAACGCGGCCACTTGGTTCTGTTCAGCAAAGACTGAAGATCGAAACGCTGCGTCGTCCATCCCCAAAATCGAATGCACATATTGAGCAACATCTCGGGGGCCCTCACAGATGTGTTGGTTATCGGCCCAGGCGCTGGCACGAACAGTTGAATTAATACCGGTGATCGTCCTTTGCACTCGGTAGAGATGGCCCTCATGTTCGAACTCAACTTCTGTTATGCAATCGCCGTTGACTCCAGAAGTTCTGATGTCGTCATTTGATGTTCTGGACTTTCCAAACAACGTCCAACGTATTGACTCGATCAGATACGACTTACCCGCCCCGTTCGGGCCGTAGATGCCCACTAGTCCCGGGGGAATCTCGAGATCTAGTTCGTCCTCGTATACCCGATAGTTGCGAAGGTAAAGCCGTGTTATGCGCATGGTTTATCTACTTCAACCGGCTTGTTCGACAGCGCGTGACAAATATTCTCGACCCAACGTGGTCAGTTTGTCGCGATCGAAACCGGTTGTGTCCTGGTGTTCCAAGTAGCGGTCCCAACGGGAGGACAGCGAATCTAGATCGGGAAGCTCGACGTGTCCGGTAACCCCTATGAAGCTTGGCTCAAGCTTGAGATTAAGAGCAGCACCGGCTGTAGCGCGTATTTCATCTAGGTCTAAAAGACGATATGCCTCTGGATCTACGCCGTCGATATAGAGGCGTGCCACAGCACCTTCGGGGACACTTGCTGCTCTAGCCAAAACCTGATCACGCACTTCTGTGGGAGAAAGGCCGATTGCTTGAATAGTTTCGAGAGTTACAAGTGGGCGTTGGCCTTCTATCGAGACATGACGACACTCGCCGGTGTTGGTGTCGAGCACGACTATTCCTTTGGGCTTATCGGGATCGTCAGCGAATGTGAAAGTGTCGGTTGATCCGGCATACCACATGCCCTCATTGACTTTGGTATGGAAGTGATAGTGGCCGAGCAAGACGAAGTCAGATTTCAACACACCGGCATCAATCTCGATCTCATTGATGTCTGCATAGCGAGGCTCAACTTGTGTGATGCGTGGATGAGTTAACAAGAGATTCGATTTGTCGAGACTGCGAGATCGATCGGCTTGCTCAAGTGCATCAAGGGTGGCGTTTACCGTGAGCATTTGGGGAACGGCGTGGACTACGAGTCCGGGCAATTCAAAACGCTCATAGGCAAGGCGATGAGCAAAATGGACTTCGGGAAAAGTGTCGGCGAGCACCGAATATGGGCTTCCGGTGCCGGGGAGCCGAGGCGTGTCGTGATTTCCACTTATGACAACAGTTGCAACTCCATGATCTCTGATTCGTTGTAGCGCACGCTGGGCAACACGAAACGAACGATATGTGGGGCGAGGGTGATCGAAGATATCTCCAAGCCACAACACGACATCGGGTTGTTGGGCCAATGCCAAATCGATGGCAGCTTCAAAGCTGATTTCAAAGTCGAGCTCACGTCTGTTGACACCCGTGTCGGGGTCAGTAAATGGAAGATAAGAACGACCTAGATGGGCATCACCGAGTGCGACAACTTTCATATCAATCCCACCAAATCCCTTCAGTGCACATCTCTCAGTCAACCAGGGCAGATACGTGCGGTGTGCCAACAGAACGTGGTTCAGGTGGAGGTGCGGTGCTGCGAACAAGGTTGTCCCACAAGTGAATCTTTGCCGGTAATGCAAATGGTGCGTCGAGGCTGGCAATGAGGCATTCGCCTGGCATGAGAGTTTGAATCTCGGGCCCTAGTGCGCTTATGTCCTGCTTGGAAGAGCTGCGCAAAATGTTGCGGTCTTTCTCGTCGGCAAGACCGAGAATGAAGAAGGTATTGAACTGGCTGAGTAGCTCATCATCTAACAACTTGGGCTGTTGGGTAATGGCGCAAAGACCTACTTTGAACTTACGGCCCTCACGTGCAACTCGTGGAAACACATTCGACTCCCGGTCGCTTGAGCGAGATAAGACTCGTTGCGCTTCTTCTAATACAACCGCCACAACCGGAAGACGCTCATGAAGTTCGGGATCATCAAGATATGCACTCGACCAGCGTTCAAGAACTCGACGAGTCAGAAATGAAGCAACGAGTACTTCTTCGGTAGATCCCAAACCACTTACATCAATCAGTACGACCTTGCCCTGTTCGAGATCTCTTACCACCGCAGTGCCAACCGATACTTCTGGATCGGGCGTGACACATGGAAGATCAATGATCCGTCGTGCCCTGCGATGCACAACTTGCAAGGTGTTAAGCGCAACGCGACCGTTCAACTCAACATCTCGAAACCCCGGCAGGTCATCGACTTGGGCAAAGGTCAACAACCACGCTAGTCCTTGTCCGTCTTTACCCAGATGGCGTTCGAGTTCGAACAGGGCCTCTTCTTGAGGACGGCTCCATTCATAAGCAGTGCGCAGGTCATCGACAGTTAACTCACCTAGGCTGATGCGCAAGGTCGAGGTATTTGGAAGTGACCTGGCTGCATATGTTCGCAGCCGTTCAGATGCCCAAGGATGACGTGGTAGCTCAGTGCGGTATTCACCGTGAGGGTCGACGATCAATAATCCGTATCGTCCCCCGGCCTTCATTGCACCACCCGCTATTACTTTCATGAGGTTTGACTTACCCATGCCGGTTGTGGCGAATATGCCAACGTGGGTCGCAAGGCTGCGACCTGGGACGCCAACCTCGAAATCAACAACCATCTCGCCGCTGCGTAAATCGCCAATTGGCAAATCGCCCATGCGAGTACGCAGAAACTCGAAGTCGGTTGCTTCGGGAGCAACCACTCGGGAGAACTGCGTAGGGAGACTCTTTGGCTTGCGAAACTCTTGGCTTCCATCATCGCCAGGAGGTGTTAAGTAGCCAAGGCATCGACATTCAGCGACGCGATATGTGCGTCTCGCTTGTTCATGAAGAGGGTGAGCGCCTGGCTCGCCACGACTGTCGTCGGCCAATAGTGTGCCTGCAACTCTTTCGGCCCACCCGGGTTCACGGTGTTCGGTGCCGTATGTGACGTCAACGATTCGAAATAGATAGCGCCGCATCGTCGTCTCATCGATTGCTACCAACAATTCACCTAAGAAAAGATCTTCGTCAGGAGCGGCTCTAAGTGTGCCTTCCAAAACATTCTTGCCGAAGAGTCGGCCTCGACTTGCAGTGATCATGCTCGCTCCATGAGGTTGTGACGGTCGGCAAAGGCTCTATCTCGTACACCTAGTGGCACTCCGGCAATTTCTAACAGTTCATCGAGTTGACTCCGCGCCTCTGAGCGTAGCCAACCGGGGCATGCGGCCAATCGGTCGGCGACCGAGAGCGGGTAGGGGTATCCGGGGAATGCAGCATCGTTGCAAAGAGAGGCCAACATCGACAAGCAGCGCTCGGGTTCCGCGCTTGCGGGTAGATCGACGCGAAAGGCGAAGCGGGCATCGGGGTCAAGGCGGGCCGCAGCTACTTGTATGCCACCGTGGCCAACATCACTACGAGTATGAGCAATCGGTGCCCACCAAGTTGCACGTGGGCCAAAGAGCGACTCGGCTTCACGCTCAAGTTGTCCGAGCAGCGGAGCGCCTCCACGTGACAATGAGGAATGTTTGGTGAGTCCTATAAGTAAAACTCCCTTTTCTTCTGCATCGCTGAGCACCTTGGCCAGAAAAGACGATGGGATACGCCAGTCGGGCTGAAGGTCGCCGTCAATCAATACAACCGCTCCGGCTTGGGCATCTTCGATGCTGCGCATAACTGCATCCCATTCCCAACGGTCCCGCAACAAGTTGATATCAACTGATGAATCTTCTTGCAGTGCATCGAGGCCCAATGCCTTGAGTGCGACTTGGCGCTGCTGGTCGCCACCTAACAGGCATGCATGTAGTGGTCCCTCTTCTTCGAGCACGCAAGATCCATTGAAGAAGCGCACACGAGATGCGCGGGCAACTACTAGTTGTAGACATCGAGCATCTGCAACCATTGCTTGGCCACCATCGACTGCCCACGTGTCAGGGGCGATGGGATCAGGTGTAAATGTTCGCAAGGTGATGGTCTGTTCAAACTCCAGCATCGAGGCACTGGCACTTTGATCACCCAAGCTGGCGTCCGAGCCAGTGAGCAATTGGGCTAATTGTTGGGCAGCCATCTCCATATCCACAATTCAATACTCCCACAGCCATGTGACAGCGCCGACCCGTGACGGGAGGCCTGATGTTTTGTCGGTATCAAAGGGTATTCAACTCTTCTCTTATCCAGTGACATCACAATCCAGCCTTCAGGGCTCAGAGATAAGGAGAATTCAATGACGCAATCAGCTATGAACTGTCGGCATTCGCTCCACTGTTTGGTTCCTCCCCAGATACTTGAGCGTATTGCTCAAAATGGTTCCGAGACCCAGCGCAAATGGGCTCTGGATACCTTGAATCGAGATCATTCGTTGCGAATGGCTCGCCTGCAGAACATGCAAAACCGAGTAGGTGGGCCTCGCAGAGCCGACATTCTTACAGAGGCGATCGCCGGGGCGCCACGGCGTACTATCCGCACGGCACAGAATACCGAGAATGTCGAAGGGCCTGTTGTGCGAGGTGAGGGAGATCCGCCAAGTGGTGACATAGCGGTCAACGAGGCCTATGATGGCCTTGGCGCAACCTATGACTTTTTTTGGAATATTTTCGAACGTGATTCCATTGACGGTGATGGTTTGCCACTTCGTGCAGTTGTCCATTTTGGTCAGGACTACGACAACGCTTTTTGGGATGGCCAACGCATGGTCTTTGGAGACGGTGACGGCGAACTGTTCCTGCGCTTTACCAAGAGCCTCGATGTGATTGGCCACGAGCTTGCTCATGGAGTGACCGAAGATGAAGCCGGCCTTGAGTATTGGGGCCAGTCAGGGGCACTGAATGAATCAATGTCAGATGTATTCGGTTCTTTGGTCAAACAGCACAAGCTCAACCAGCGTGCCGATGAGGCTGATTGGTTGATTGGCGCTGATCTTTTGGCACCAGGAGTAAACGGTGTGGCCTTGCGTTCAATGGCGAATCCGGGAACGGCCTATGACGACGCGGTTTTGGGTAAGGACCCACAGCCTGCGCATATGGACGACTATGTGGTGACCATGTCAGACAATGGTGGAGTCCATATAAACTCTGGAATTCCTAATAAAGCATTCCACAATGTAGCTATTGCACTCGGTGGCTATGCCTGGGAGAAGGCGGGCGAGATCTGGTATGAAGCACTGCGTGATAGTCGGATCAAACCCCGGGCTCGGTTCCGTACCTTTGCCCGTGCTACGCAGCGAGCTGCGGCTCGGCTATATGGTGATGGAAGCGTCGAGGCCAAAGCCGTAGGTGATGGATGGGGCTTGGTTGGAATCGAGCTGTAAACCGTAACCATGAATCAGGAGAGTGACATGGCCCCAAGTCGAATTGAGATGACTCGAAGTGGGGGTTTCGCCGGCGTGCAGCTGCATAGCGTTATTGATAGTGCCGAGCTCTCTCCTGAAGAAGCTGCCGAGTTCGAAGCAGAACTGGACAAGATAGACACCTCTTTCCTGGAGGCCCTGCCTGCTCATAAGGCCGGGCCTCCAGATCGTTTTCAATACGACATCGTTATTGAACATGGTGGAAAGCAATACAAATTGACAATCGGGGAGCGTGACATGCCGGCGTCTCTCGGCCCTCTTTTGAACCGCATGGTTGAAATGGCTCGTCAAAGACCAGTCTAGGTTTGAGTTTTGAGTGGGTCGTAAAGGCAAGGGTGTCCGCCGCTTATTACCTCGACGCGATGCCCAAAGGTTTTTTCAAAGAGTGGACGCTTGTGGCGAAGGCCCCAACATTCAAGGTCGAGATCATCATTTCCGAACAAGACGATCCGTACCCTTGCGTCGTCAACTTCTATCTTTATTTCCTCAACCACCGAACTATGCCCACGATCAAGTCCATCAGCCAGGCGCAATATAGCGGTCATCCTTATGGCCTGCTCTTGACGGGACTCAGGAAGGTGGCCAAAAGGCCTGAATGAGGCCTTGGGGGAACTGCCTCGATGAAAGCGCACGAGTGTTAAAAGCACTTCGATGTCTTCAGGAGAAAATCCGCGCAGGTTACTGTTCTCGACTAAGTAAGCCCCGTGCTTATGATGGCCCTCGACTGATACATACTCACCGATGTCATGCAATAGAGCGCCATATTCAAGCAGCTCGCGATCAGCGTCGGAAAGACCATGCAGCTCTTTGGTTTGGTCAAAAATTTCTGTCGCAAGACTGGCTACCTGGCGTGCATGTAGAGCATCCCATCCATATCGGCGCCCCAACGCCATGACTGATTTTTTGCGAATCAATGACTGATCGCCGACCCAGTCCATAAGGTCATGGCGAGAAATGGCATCGAGCACCATCCCCTCGCGAAGCGCCCACTCACAACCAGTGAACTCATCGATCTCGAACAGTTCCATCACAACATCTAGAAGAATCGAACCTGCAGGAATGAGTTTGGCTCGACGTCGTTCGAGCCCACTTATTCGCTGCCTTTCTTCAAGTGGAAGCGTCATTATTTGTTGATGGACCGCCAATAGGTCGTCTCTGGTCACACTGAGCTGATTGACCGAAGAAGGGATTCGACCGCTGCGGTTGATCTCGGCCATGCGGACCAGGTCGCACAGGGTGCCACTTGAGCCGATGGCAAGTTGAGGTTTAAATTCCTGAACCCCTTTAGCTATAGGGGCGAGAACATCGGTGATGTGCTTGCGTGCCAGAGCTTGGTCTGTTTCGCTGGGCGGGTCACTTTTAATCAAGGCTGAAAGGCGAGCGACCCCCAGCCTGACACTTGTTGCCCAAGACAGACTTTTCTGATCGCCAACCATAACTTCGAGGCTTCCCCCGCCGAGATCGAAGGCTACGGCCGTAGCATCATTCATAATTACACTTGCTCTAATTGCTTCGAAGATGAGCCGTGCTTCGGTATGACCGCTGATGACTTCAACTACGAGCTCGGTCTCGTCATAGATACGTTCCACAAGATCGCCAGAGTTTTCCGCGTCTCTAATGGCACTGGTGGCAAAGGCAGATATTTCTTCCACTTGTTTTGACTTGGCAATCATGACGAATTGCCGCACTGTCTCGACGGCAAGATCGGCTTCTTCATCGGTGATGAAGCCATATTGTGCGACTACTTCTCCCAGACCAAGCATTTCCTTTTGACTTACGAGAGTGTCGAAATGTCCGTCTGAATACGCTTCGACGATCAGTAAATGGAAAGAGTTTGAACCCAAGTCAATAGCAGCAAGTCGAATAGTTCTTTGTTCACCCACGACTATCAGGGTACTTCGCAAGATCGAGAGGCCACTGCAATGCTTCAGAAGTCGAGTGCTGAAAGATCTGGTAACCAGGTTGATGAGCGTTCAATAGCTTGAGTCCAGCGTTGTCGGTCTAATTGGTGGGTGGGTTCAACAACCAAAACTGGCTTCCAGCTCGCTGCGATGTCGTCCCAATCAGACCATGTGCCGATCGCTAGTCCTCCAAGAAATGCTGCCCCCAGCGTCGTGGCTTCCAGTACCGGAGAAACCTCAATCGGACGTTGTGTTGTGTTGGCAAGGGCTTGCACGAATGTGGGGTTGGCGCTCATCCCGCCGTCGATTCGCAAAGTGGAAATCTGCGTGTTGGCGTCTAGCTCGGCGGCCTCCAATAGATCGGCTCCTCTATGCGCAACTCCTTCTAGTACTGCGCGCACCACTTGGGCTTTACCAGAGCCACGTGTCAGTCCGAGCAGTGTCCCTCTGGCCCCGTAGTCCCAAGCAGGGGTTCCAAGACCCAATAAGGCGGGCACAAACCAAACTCCATCCGAAGTCTCACAAGCGGCGGCCACCTCGTGTGACTGTGCAACCGTTTGAATCACGCCCATGTCATCACGTAGCCATTCGACGGCTGATCCTGCTGAAAGCATCACAGCTTCGAGACCCCAGACGACCTTGTCTCGCGAACGCCATGCAACGATCGGTATGCAACCTGCATCGCCACGAGCCTCGAAGGCGGGTCTGGTCGAATCGAGACAGAGGTCAAGCATTCCACCGGTACCGAAGGTGGCCTTTGCGAGCCCAGGCCTCACGCATCCTTGACCAATAAGAGATGCCTGTTGGTCTCCAATCAGACTTGTAATCGGTGGCGCTCCCTTGAGTGCTGTCGCATTCGCGATAACGCCGGTGGAATCAACCAAGGTCGGCATGCAAGATTCAGGAATACTAAGTGCTTCAAGCAGCGGAAGAGACCATCCGCTGGCGTCGCTCTTTAAGAGCCCGGTGACGCCTGCATTCGACAAGTCGGTTACATGTGCTTCGCCTTTTGAGAGTGTCCATGCAATCCATGAGTCAATCGTTCCCACGCATAGGTCACGTGAACGCTGCGGGTCGAATTGGTCAAAGAGGAATTGTGCTTTTGTCGCGGTAGCACTTGGCGATAACCGAAAGCCTTGAGCCTGAAGCATCAAACAGTTGATGACCGTTCGAAGGTCTTGCCATCCGATGCCAGGCCCAACTGGTTCGCCGGTCTTGCGATCCCATACCACAGTCGTGGCGCGCTGATTGGCAATTCCCACGGCATCGACCGAACCGAATTCGTTCAGTGTGGCGTCGGCAATTTCGAGAACCGCTGCGGCGAGAGCTGAAGCATCGAGTTCGACGAAACCTGGCTGTGGGGTTGATGGAAGAAGTTCTTGATATCGCTCTGCGACAATGGTTGCATCCGGACGCACTACTGACGAACGCACACCGCTTGTGCCGACATCAATGACGAGAATGCTCATGACTCTGTGTTCTCCTTATGCCAATTCAGTTCACCGAATCTACTAACGCCTCCAAGCTTGCCTGGGTTGAGCACCCCGCTTGGATCGAGAGCCGCTTTGATTTCATTCAGCACCGCAAGGCCGCCAGTGCCGAGAGACTCAGCCATGAAGCGATGCCGGTTACGTCCGATGCCATGATGGTGACTCAATGCAGCCCCGGCATTTTGGATTGCTCGGGTGGCAGCGTTCCATGACTCGATATAGCAACGTTCCCTCTCAGCCATGCTGGAGGTTTGAGGCAGTGCCGCAAATGTTGCATAAATGCAGGCTCCGTCGAGATAGCTATGCGATAGATGCGCCGATGCAGCGCGCATTCCCTCAACAGATTCGAGAGCCTCAATCATGGTTCTATAAAGATCGGGCAGAACAGACCAAGGAGCCGACGCTTCAATCGTGTCAACGACCCAACCTTTGTTGAGCAGAGATTCGAGAGCTGAGACATCATTGCGATGTCCCATCCATTGCTCAACAAGTTCTGTGTCCAACCGTTGGCCTTGTTCACACTCTTGTTCAACGATCGACATGGTCGCCTCTACGATCGCTGGGTCGCCTTCATCGAGTACCAACAGGACTGCTTGGTTGTCAGTCTTGTAATTGCGGGCTGATTCAAGCGGGTCATAAAGCCTAAGCACCGCAGGCGTCGCGCCTCGACGAAGGATCTTGCGACATGCTTCGATACCGGCGGCAAAGTTGACAAAGCCATATGCGCCACGAGCCTCGTGCGAGGGCAGGGGATGACATACCAACTGGGCGCTGGTGATTACGCCGAGCGTTCCTTCTGATCCGACGAAGAGTTGAGTCAGGTCGGTTCCAACTGCTGCACGTGGCCAACCTCCTGTGTGTATGAGTGATCCGTTAGCCAATGCGACCTCAAGGCCAACGACCATGTCCTCGATTTTTCCATAGCGAGTTGAGAACTGTCCTGCCGAGCGACAAGCAAGCCATCCGCCCACGGTCGAGATTGTCATTGATTGGGGCCAGTGTCCGAGCGTCAAGTCGTAACTTGAGCGCAGCTCTGTTTCAAACGCAGCACCAAATGTTCCGGCACGCACCTCGACTATTCCCGATATGTCATCAACTTCGACGATGCCGCTGAGTCCGCAAAGATCAAGAGCGACGCCTCCGTATAGAGACAATGCGGCGCCGGAGACTCCGCTTCTTCCTGCTATTGGTGTAATCGGGACATGTCGTTCGGTACACAGTCTCAAGACGTCGGCCACCTCTTGTGCGCTTGATGGACGAGCTACAACGCCTGGCAGTGATGGCAAGCGACGAGCGGCTTCGTCTTCGTCGATCATCCACATGGCGCCCAATGGCCACCAGTCAATGCCGGCAGATGCTCTTGTTTGCAGGTCAGTATCCACGACTGAACAAGCGTCACCTAAAGATGCAATAAAACCTTCTGGAAGTTCAACGATTGCCTCGCCAAAACGTGGCGACAGTGTCGATGTATCAGAGAACTTGTTTGCAGCGCCCAGTAGGGGAGTCGCCTTACCAGGAGCGGGCTTGATGTCGCTGTTATTTCTATTCAAGTCGTTATTTCTATTCATGTAGGGGCCCCTAATCCTGCGACTGAGAGTTCGTGTGTGAGTGAGGTTTTGAACTCGGCCGCTTGACGAGAACATTCGGCCTGAGTCCATCCAAGCTCGGGACCGATGAGAGAAGCAGTCGATTCGGCTACTTCGGCCGTCTTGTAAGTGTCGAGCCAACGGGCAGGAATTCTGCGACTTAGTACATCATCGAGCGTCAAGGCCATCTCGTGGCGAACGGCGTAAAGAGCCTCAGCGCGCAAATACGGCATCCCATCAATCAATGGCTCACCTAACGAAGGTTCGGCTTTGATCATCTCGATGAGCTCCACGGCCTGGCCTCCATAGCGATTGGCTAAGTGTGGCGATGTCTCGGTCATTTCTTCGAAACCCTCTGCACCCCAAATCTTTAGAGAAGTTGTTCGACAGCGGTTACGAACTCCCGCTGGCCCTCTTGTCCATCCCACTGGTTTCCCGAGTTGTTGCATGACTTTGTCAACAGTGTCGGCCGCCATGAGCCGATAGGTCGTGAGCTTTCCTCCGGTAACGGTGATGAGTCCAGCACGAGAAACGCTCACCGAATGGCGTCTTGAAAGGTCTGCAGTTTTAGCAGTGCTTTCAGATGCGACAAGCGGACGAAGACCGGCCCAAGTGGCCCTAACATCAGAACGACTCAGCGGGGTTTCAGCCCAATCATTAACGGCAGATAGAACTTCGTCCAGCTCTTCATTCGTGCATACGGGTGCATCCAAGGGGCCCTCGTAGTCAGTGTCTGTGGTTCCCACATAGGCATAATCGCCAAGAGGAACAATAAAAATCGAGCGCTTGGTTCCACGCACCGGCAGCACCACTCCGATGTCATTTTGCAAATACTGGCGAGGTATCGCGATATGAACCCCTTTTGCGGGTCGCAGTTTTGTTGTTGATTCACCTAATAGCTTCTGCGATTCATCGGCCCACACTCCGGTGGCATTTACAACCACAGTTGCCTGAACTTCGATCACCTTGTCGCCATCACCTGAACGCATGTCGCGAGATTCGGCCACCAGCTTGACCAGATCACCGCTGATGCCAACGACAGCGGATCTGTTGGCTGCGACGGTTCCGTATAGCGCAGCTGTTTTGACTATGGAGAGAGTCAAGCGGGCATCGTCAGTCTGTGCGTCGTAATAAATGAAACCGCCCTGAACCCTGTCGGCTTTGAGTATTGGTAAGTGGCCAAGCGCGGCGGGTGCGTCAATACGCTTGTGGAATTTTCCGATGCGCCATCCACCTGTGAGGTCATAGAGCCATAGAACCCAATTAAGCGCCTTTGCCAACCTGGGATCAACGAAGCCCCCCTTTCCAAAGAGGGGAATAAGAAATGGCAACATGGGGACCAAGTGAGGGGCATTGCGACGCAGTCTTTGTCTTTCACGAAGCGCCTCATACACCAAGCGATAGTCACGTTGGTTGAGATAACGAAGCCCGCCATGCACCAGCTTGGATGATTTCGACGATGTGCCGGCCGCCCAGTCATTGCGTTCTACCAGAGCAACCTTTAGCCCGCGCGCTGCGGCATCGAGAGCGACCCCGGCACCTGTTATGCCACCACCTATAACAAGAAGATCAAAACGCTCTTCCGACAAACGACGAAGGTTTGCGGTTCGGTCGAACGTGGCCTCGGTAGACATCTCTGGCATCCTAAGGCTGGTGTCAGTCGGCCGCTGGCAAAGGTGAGGGCTTTAGTTATTTATTAACAATTGTTGTTAATCAACAAAGATTGTTGATATAGTTCAAATCGTGAGAAGCCCCGCCGAGCTAAGTGAATTATTCCGAGCCGCCGGCCGGAAGAATACAGCGCAACGACAATGCGTCTTCGAGCTCCTTTACGAAACCACGGCTCATCCCACGGCCGAGGCCATCTATGAACAGGCTCGCGAAAAAATGCCGTCCATCTCACTTCGCACCGTCTATCAGACCCTCAGCGACTTGGCAGAGCTCGGCGAGATCCAACAACTTGATCTCGGAACTGGGTCATTTCGTTTCGACCCTAATGTTGAAGCACACCATCATCTTGTTTGCACCCAATGTTCGAGCGCCAAAGATATTTACGCAGAGTTTCCTGAGGTGAAGATTCCTGCTGCAGAAGCGGCCGAGTTTGAACTGACAAGCACAGAGGTTGTATTTCGAGGACTTTGTGCCTTATGTCGTAGCTAGCGCCCTAGCTACTGTCATTAAGTCTTTAAAGCAATGATGTAATAAAAACAGAACCAAACCCCAAGTAACCAAACACCTAAGTAAGGGAGAACGATAATGACCAAACTGAACGGTACAAAGACCCACGAGAATCTGAAGGAAGCTTTCGCCGGCGAGTCACAGGCCAATCGGCGTTACTTGTATTTTGCGCAGAAGGCGGATGTCGAGGGCTACCCAGATGTAGCGGCGCTGTTCCGCTCAGTTGCCGAAGGTGAGACTGGTCATGCATTTGGCCACTTCGATTTCTTGGCTGAGGTTGGTGACCCGGTCACTGGCGTTCCTGTTGGAGAAACTGCAGCGAATCTCAAGTCAGCCATCGAAGGCGAGACTTACGAGTACACCGAGATGTACCCAGGGTTCGCCAAGACCGCTCGCGAGGAGGGCTTCGAGCAGATCTCCGAATGGTTTGAAACTCTCGCCCGCGCCGAGAAGAGCCACGCTGGTCGCTTTACCCAAGGACTCGAGTCCACTTCCTAGAACTCATTAAATCCGCGTCCCTGGATTTCTCGGTGCCCATAACAGCACCGAGATTTCCAGGTTCGTTCTATTGCTTGGGAGAAGACGATGACTACGACATATGACCCAACACATCCTCGGTACTTCATTGAAGATGACATGCGCGCTGAGCTGCTTCGGGTCTATGACCTTTGCCATGGTTGTCGTCTTTGTTTCAACTTGTGTCCCTCATTCCCAAGTCTCTTTGATGCGATTGACGCTCACGAGGGTGATGTTGAAGCACTGACTATTGCCGAGCAGGACAAGGTTGTAGACGAGTGTTACCAGTGCAAGCTTTGCTACGTTAAATGTCCATACGTTCCGCCACATGAGTGGGCACTCGACTTCCCCCGCCTCATGTTGCGTAATTCGGCTATTCGCCGCAAAGAAGATGGCCTTCGCTCCAAATTGACCGATAACGCGCTTGGTAGAACTGACCTTGTTGGGAAACTCTCGACCATGGCGGCCCCTCTTGCAAATGCCATGACCCAAACTCCGGGTTCACTTTCTCGCCGGCTGATGGAAAAGGTAACGGGAATTGCGGCTGGACGAATGTTGCCCCCATATGCTCGCCAACGCTTTAGCACATGGTTCAATAAGCGGGCCAAGCCAACGCTTGCACGCACCCAGGCCAGTGTCGCTGTCTTTCCAACTTGTCTTGTCGAATATCAAAACCCCGACATAGGTAAGGATCTGGTTGCGGTCTATGAAAGAAACGGCGTTTCATGCTCGCTTCCCTCCGGCGTTAGTTGTTGCGGGGCCCCTTTCTTGCATGCGGGTGATTTCGATTCGTTTATCAACCAGGCAAAGAAGAACGTTGAGATCTTGGCCGCCGAGGTGCGTGGCGGCCGCGACATTGTGGTTCCACAACCAACCTGTGGCTATGTATTGAAGAAGGATTACGCCGATTACGTGGGCGGTCCCGATGCCGAACTGATTGGCGCGAACACATACGACGCTGTCGAGTATCTGATGAAGCTTCACAAAGGTGAAGACACCGAACTCGATACAACATTTGATGGCACTGTGCCCGAATCTGTTTCTTATCACGTGTCATGCCACCTACAAGCCCAAAACATCGGCCTGAAGAGCCGTGACCTCATGGCACTTACGGGAACCACCATCAAGCTTGTCAATAAGTGCTCAGGCATCGACGGCACGTGGGGTTACAGGGCCGAGAACTACGAACTTGCCCGCAAGGTTGCCAAGCCATTGGGCCAAGCGATTGAGGACAATGCATCTGAGGTTGTGGTGGGTGATTGCCATTTGGCAAATGGCGCCATCAAACAAGAGACAGATCGTCAGCCCTTGCATCCACTTCAGATGATTGCTCGTGCATATGGAATCCCAGAGGAATAGTCCCAGAGGGACAGAGGAGCTTGCTTGTCATGACTCAAACCAAATTGACCATTGATGACATCGTCGATCTTCGGGCTTATGAACGCGAACGTGAATCAGTACGCGACCAGATAATTGCGCTTAAGAAAGACCGCCGTATAAGCGTGGGTCCAGTCGTAACGCTGGTCTTTGAAAATCGCGACACGGTCAAGTTCCAGATTCAAGAGATGGCAAGGGCAGAGCGCCTCATTACTGATGAAGCCATTCAAGGCGAACTTGATGCGTACAACCCGCTTATACCTGAACCCAATCATCTATCGGCAACGGTATTTATCGAACTTACTTCCAAGGAAGAGATGCAACGTTGGCTACCGGCGCTCGTAGGAATAGAGCGTTCTATCGAGATTCGCCTCGGGTTGCTTGAGGGAGATGATGACGAGGCGGTCGTTCGCTGCAAGCCAGAAGCATCACATGAACAACAACTTACCCGTGATGAGATAACTGCATCTGTGCACTATGTGACCTTTGAATTAACAGATCGACAGGTTCACGCCTTCATCAACGGCCCCGTCACCTTGGCTGTAGCGCACCCAGCGTACGAAGAAGCAACCGTGCTCAGCCCTTCCACCAAGGCTTCCCTATCAGCCGATCTGGCCTAGGGGACCGTCAATTAAGCGATCTCTCGCTCGTTCTGTCGCCGTTCCAACCGTAGCGAGCAGGGCGGCTCCAGTTGCCGCAGCAAGCAAGGTCCATGCAGCATCCGGGGGGCGCACCAGCAGAACTCCGCCGGCCGATGTTATGAGGAGGGCGAGGCCCACCATCGTCGGGCGATATCCGACCCGTGCGAGTGCGGCGTAGGCGCCGCCGATAAACAGGAGGAGACCTGCAGCTAACGCGAGCCTGGCGCCACTGGTGAGTGGGCCGCTCGGGTTGGTTACAGCCTCCTCGACCGCCACTGCAATCAGGACGACGCCGAAGAGAATTAGAAAGTGCAAGATGCTGTAGACGTCCCGCGAGGTGCCGGCGCGGTCGGCGCCAACGCGAGGTTCGATGGCATGTTCGAGACGCGGCTTTACATTCGTGAAGTACAGCCACCATAACGAACAGGTCGTGGCGAGAGCGGCCGCGCCGGCGAAAAGCGCAGCCGTATTGCTTTCAGTGCTGAGACCGCTGCCGGCGACGATAAGGCTTTCGCCGAGAGCGATGATGACGAAGAGCCCATGACGTTCGCCGAAGTGGGCAGGACGAATATCCCAACCATCAGAAGATCCGGCGAGCGTGGCTGCCACGATGTCGAGGCCGACGGCTGTGGCCCACCACCACACTCTTCCGTCTCCTGCGGTGGCGCCGCCGGCAACAACGGCGATCAGTCCGGGAACTGACAAGACAATGAAGCGGCGTAGAGGCAAACGCTTGTCGGGGTGTTCCCATGCGACGCGGCTGTATATGGCGAGACCGATGGTACGCACCAGTACGTAGGTGGAAGCGAACCAGAGGCCGGCATCGGCGAAGCTGGTCGGTATGGCGACCGCCATAGCAATGCTCGTCGCTGTCGCGGCGAGCATTGCACTCTCCACGCCTGGGTGAGTGGTGTCGGCAGAGTTAAGAGCCCAAGCGAATTGAGTCCAGGCCCACCACACAAGCCAGAACAGAACAAGACCTCGCCCGACGTCAGCCCAGGCGAGGTGATGATGGATGACCTGGACAATCTGGGTGACGGCAAACACGAAGGCGAGATCGAAGAACAGTTCAACGAAAGAGGCCGATTGGTCCTCGTCAGTGGCAATGCGGCGCGACATGCCCCGATAGGGTAGCGGAGTCCGACAGTCTTGGACTTCATACCATGAGTGATATGCAAGACATGAGATCGCCTGCACTCACGAAGATAAGAAATAACGCATTAACTTGTTAGCGATGAGTGATCACATCCCTTTACCTGAATTTGTTGAACTTGGAGGATGGCCGGCCATCTTGGGCAGGATCATGGGGGGTGATCATCTGTCCTCGGATGAAGCACGATTGGCACTGAGCGAGATTCTCAATGGAGGTGCCACTCCTGCACAGGTTGGAGCATTCATAGTGGCGCTTCGGATCAAGGGCGAGACTATTGATGAGATGGTCGGCATGCTCGAGGCAATGAGTGAAGCTTGCCATCAGGTCATATTGCCCCCCGACCTGACAGTCATCGATACCTGCGGCACAGGTGGTGCCGCGTCACGACGCGAAGCTGCATTTAACGTTTCCACTATCGCAGCATTAGTGGTGGCCGGTGCGGGCGTTGCCGTCTGTAAGCATGGAAATCGAGCGGCCTCTTCTACAAGCGGGTCTGCTGATTTGCTCGAAGAGTTAGGTGTTGCGATTGATCTTGGTCCCGAAGGCGTTGCTCGTTGCGTAACAGAGGTTCGCATGGGTTTTTGTCTTGCGCCGAGGTTTCATCCTGGCATGCGCTTTGTCGGCCCCGTCCGTCGAGAGCTTGGAGTTGCGACCATCTTCAACGTACTTGGACCCATGGCGAACCCAGCTCGGCTTCGTCGTCAAGTGGTCGGTGTCGCCGATCAGCGTATGGCCGAGCGCATGATTGGGGCACTCAAAGTTCGAGGCGCTGAGCGTGCAATGGTGGTCAGCGGACACGATGGGCTCGATGAACTCACTACAACTGGTCCCTCTGTTATCCATGAACTTCGAGATGGACAGATACGCACCCACGCACTTGACCCCACAAAGCTGGGAATCACTATCGTCGAACCAGGTTCACTCAGAGGCGGCGATGCCAAGGCAAATGTCGAGTTGACTCACCAAGTGCTCAGTGGAAAACCAGGTGCACACCGAGAGATTGTATTACTCAACGCTGCAGCGGGTTTAGTTGTCGGGGGAGTGGCCGACGATCTGGCAAGCGGATACAAAACAGCCGCTGACTCCATAGATACAGGAGCTGCAGCGGCTGTTTTGTCACGGCTTATATCGGTTTCGAATGAAGCTAAATCGGCCGAGGTTAAGTCAGCCGAGGCTTAATTCGCGATTGGTTTAGGTAGGGATCGAGGGGAACCGAGGGTTGCGTTGGTTTGCAATGTCGTCGGTCCGGTCTGTGATCATTCCAGCCCATTGTGGATGGGTGAGAATGTAGAACTGCTCGTTGATGATGGCGTTGTGCACCATGTTCGCCACCTCGGTAGGAGGAAGACCATCGGCTACCCACTGGGTGACCATCGAAGCCATTGGTCCAGTTGCAAAACCACCGTCGTCTTCAACATTGCGCAAATCATCTGGGCGGTTCCGCTCAGATTCAAGAATCTTGGTATTAACCCAGCCGGGGCACAGCACTGAGGCGTGGACGTTTGGAGCCATTACCGAAAGTTCATAAAACAGCGTCTCTGAAATGGTGACAACGGCATGTTTGCTGGCGTTGTAAGGGCCCATCCCGATTCCGGATATGAGCCCGGCCATTGATGCGGTGTTCACCACGTGGCCTTCGCCCTGGGCAACCATGTGAGGTACGAAGGCACGAATGCCATGAATGACGCCCCAGAGATTTACACCAAGGACCCACTCCCAGTCCTCGGTTGAAAGCTGCCAAGACATGCCGCCTGCGCCAACTCCGGCATTGTTGTGCAAAACATGAACAGCGCCGAACTTCTTCAAAGTCTCCCCGGCCAAAGCATCAACCGAATCACCCTTTGAAACATCTGTGGGCACAGCCAACACAGTTGCTCCATCAGCCTTCATGGCCTTGGCGGCAGCTTTCAGAGATTTCTCCTCAACATCGGCAAGTACAACGTTCATGCCTTCACCGGCCAGCTTTTCAGCCACGGCTCTACCGATACCACTTGCTGCTCCAGTTACGACTGCAGTTTTGCCCTTGAGATCTTTCATCGGAGCTTCCCCCTCCTGGTTTCGAGCGCTAGCTCGGCGCACAATTTATGCTTGCGCTCTACAAATTAGTGGATGGAGACCAAATTGAACAGTGAAACCGGAAGCGAGTTGGAAAGCGAAGCTGGGAGGAGGGTCTAGTCCCTGGGATCGTTGCGTTGATCACCCGTTGGGTCACGGCCTTCATTGATGTTGGGAAGATCAGGCCAAGGCGCAATAGAGCCGCCGGCTACGGCCTTTGTTGCCTCGTCGGAGCTGGAACTCAGAAGTGTTTCGAGATGGATGATTTCGTGATGAGCCGCCTCAATCGAACTGAGTCTTTCGTCAATAGCCATAAGTGCTGCTGCCGAAGCGGTGCCTGGGCGGGAAGACCCACCAGTCATGACAGCCAGACGTCCGGCAAGTTCTTCAAGATGGGTTACTTGCGGTTCGATCAACGTAATAAGACGACGGCCGACTCCTCGGCCCATATGACCTGTGGCAACCAACTGGTCATCGAGCACCACTGCTTCTTGAATAATGTCGCGAGTGAGTTTTGCCACCTGGCGATTAGGTGGCACGCGATGCGAATTAGCCGCTGCACAGCTTTGGACCATTCTTATGACCCCATGGATGCGACGATGAAGTCGAGCAGCCTTCTTGGGAGAAAAAAGCCATGTAGAAGGTGCTAAAGACGGGAACTCAAGGTCTGGTTGCAGAGCTTGTTTTTGCTTTTGCCAAACGAAGAGAGCTGCCACACTTGCAATGGTAGCTAAAAGTCCAAGAGCAATCGAGACAGCCAACAACATTCTCAGTAGTTCGTCGGGTAGGTCCCTTGATCCTGCCGGCCTTAGCATGCATAGATGCCCAGGTATCGATGTAGTGCATGTGGAAACCTCACCCGATTTGATGTTGTCGTAACTCGAAAAATCCGTGCCTATTACCACTTCAGTGTTGGCGGGGAACTAAATCTCGAAGACGAAGAGGTCCTTGACGAGGTTTTTGACGAGGTGACTTGTCGCTGGTGTGGGGTAGGCAAGGCAGTCGAAACCGTTGATGACGCCCCTTAGATGTCACACTCGATCGCTAGATTGCACCTGTAAATCAAGGTTCTTCTTTCAAGAAGCGAGACAGGAGCAGATGATGGACGAGGCAACAACGAGCGAGTCCGTGACGATCGACTGTGACCAGTGCGTGATGAAGGCTTCGCCGGTTTGTGGCGACTGCGTGGTTACTTATTTATGTGGCAATCAACAAGGCGAAGCAGTGGTGATCGATGTTGAAGAGGCCAGAGCACTGAGGGTATTGGGCGAGGCGGGGCTCGTTCCCCATTTGCGTCTTTTGCCAATGGTTCCTCAGAGCAAGGCGGGGTGAGCCTTATAGAGGCTACTTTTGCCTGCGAGTGATACCTTCATAGACCAGAGCTCGATCCACGGGCTAACTATCGGGGTACAGAGTGCAAAAGCTTCATCTGGTTGGGTTCACATCCGAACTCGACGGTTTGATTCTAAGCACCCGCAAGGGCGCCAAAACTGGTAGCTACGTCGTAAAGCTCGACGGGGCCGTACTAGATGCTGTAGTTGAATCGGTCTCGAGCAATGGAACTGGGAAGTCATCGGCTCCAAGCCCATTATCGAAGCCACCTGAAGAGTCGAATCTTCCAAATAGCAGCTTGAATCCACGTCAGATGCAAGATCGTCTGCGTGCTGGGTGGTCAATAGCAGAAGTGGCTGATGCAGCAGGGGTGACATTTGATTGGGTCAGCCGTTTTGCTGCTCCAGTTATTGCCGAACAGGCACGGGTAATCGCCAAGGCCCGAGAACTCGTCTACAACAAGCCTCGTTTTGGTCTTTCTGGCTATTCCGTAGGCTCATCTGTGCGTAGGAATCTTGCAGAGCGAGGGGTTAACCTCGCTGACGATGAGTATAACGCATGCTGGGGTGCTCATCAGGTAGAAGAGGGAATGTGGATAGTCACATTTCGCTATACGTCGAGAGGCCGCATCCAACAGGGCGAGTGGTTAGTCGATCTCGATAGTAACGAGCTGTCCTCACGCAATCGTTTGGGAGCACAGCTTGCGTATGTAAAGGGAAAGTCGCGCTCCAAGCCCGTAAGCACGGTACCCAGCCCGACTACGAAGCGTCCTTCTGTCAAACGTGGCTCTTCCAACAAGAGGACGGCCAAAAAGAAGGCAACACCCAAGAAGGCCGTACCCAAAAAACCGGTAGCGAAGAAGCCAACACCCAAGAAGGCCGTACCCAAGAGGGCTGCGCCCAAGAGGGCTGCGCCCAAAAAACCGGTAGCGAAGAAGTCAGTCTCTGTTATCAAGAAAAAGCCGGTTGCCCAAAAGAAGAAAGTCTCACCAGCACGTCATGTGCCTGTTCCAATATTGACGAGTTTCCAACCTCCTTCGAGGAAAAAACTTCCTCCCCCCGTGGCCACGGTTCAACCGGCTCGCCCGCTCCCTGAACCTCCAGCTAAGCGTGCTCCAGTCAAACGAGCGCCGGAACGACGGACTCAGGCTTCACTACCCATAGCTGCACAAAGGGTCCGCAGCGTTGAGATCCCGCAACGAGCTCCACAACAGAGAACCCCACAACAGAGAAGGCGAGTCAACGCGACAGTTGCGAGTCCGGTCATAAGGGCCGAAAGGGCGGGCGTTGGGGGTAAAGTCGAACAGGCTGCTCCAAATAGAACTAGACGTAGAGCCGTTCCACTCTCAGCTCCCAAGCGCTGAGCAAGCTGAGAGTTAAGCGTTGAAAAGCGATTTAGATTTAGCCGACGAGTTGCGATCTATCGGACTCAGTAAAGGTCTAGACGCGTTTGGCATTGCTTCGGCAGAATCTTTCGAATCGACACGAGAGGATCTCGAATCTCGCCGCTCGGCCGGCCTGCACGCGGATATGCATTTCACATATGGCAATCCGCAGAGATCTACCTCTCCCGAAATGGCACTCAGTGGTGCTCGCAGCATCATTGTCGGTGCACGTTCATACCGCAGAGCTGATCCCCATAGCACCCAAGGAGTCATGGGCTCAGTAGCTCGTTATGTCCGTAGCGATGACTATGGGCAATTGCGTCTTGGATTGAGTTCCATTGCCGATCGCCTAAAGCATGAAGGCTGGCGAGCACGGGTTTGTTGCGATGACAACGCGCTTGTTGATCGAGAAGCTGCGTACCGGGCCGGCATTGGTTGGTATGGAAAGAACGCCAATTTGTTGGTCGAGGGCAAAGGGTCATGGTTCGTGCTTGGTTCAGTGGTCACAGACGCCGAGTTTGCGCCGGCCAAATCTCGAGTCGGCGATGGATGTGCGAGTTGCTCGCGTTGCATAGAAGGGTGTCCCACGGGAGCGATTATTGCTCCTGGTGTAGTTGATGCAAGGCGTTGTCTTGCATGGCTTTTGCAAGCGCCGGGGAGTTTCCCAGTGCAATGGAGACAAGCCCTGGGCGGACGAATTTATGGCTGTGATGATTGCCAAGAAGTTTGTCCCATAAATAAAAAGTCAGAGCGAGAAACCCCGTTGCCCGAGGCTCTTGGACAAGATGCGTGGGTTGACTTGGTGGCGATCTTAGAGGCCTCAGACGAAGAGCTCTTGGAGCGCTATGGGCACTGGTACATCCCAAAGCGCCAACCTCGTTATCTGCGAAGGAATGCCTTGGTTGCTTTGGGAAATATTGGTGACGGTAGCGATGAGAATGTTGCGAGGGTCCTTGTGGCAACACTGAGTTCAACTGATGAAATTGTGCGAGAACATGCGATGTGGGCAGCATTGAGACTTGGTAGAAATGATCTGGTTGAGAAGTACCCGTGACTCATCTTTTGGTTACGAATGATTTTCCGCCAAAGTTGGGCGGCATCCAGTCTTACCTGTGGGAACTGTGGCGTCGGCTGCCCAGCGATGATTTTGTTGTTCTCACTACTCCTTATAGCGGCGATGCCGATTTCGATTCTGAGCAAGAATTTCGAGTAGTACGTACGAAACAACGAGTTTTGTTGCCAACCCCAAAATTGATTGCCCAGATCAATGCCCTTGCAAAAGAGGTTGGAGCCACGAGGGTAGTGCTCGACCCCGCTTTACCGCTGGGATTAGTCGGAAAGCACTTGGATCTGCCGTATTCGTTGATTATCCATGGGGCTGAAGTCACACTCCCTGGCCGTCTTCCCGGCTCAAGACATCTTTTGGGACAAGTGCTGAAGGGTGCTGAGTCGATAGTTGCAGCGGGGGGATATCCAGCATCCGAGGCAGTTCGTGCGGCGGGGAGAGATCTGCCGATCGTGAACATTCCACCAGGAGTCGATACAGAATGGTTCTCGCCCCTCGATGCTGATGCTCGTAACGATGTGAGAAAAAGATTGGGGCTTCCAGTTAAAGGCCGCCTAATCGTCAGCGTTAGTCGGCTCGTGCCACGCAAGGGTATGGATGTGCTTATAGAGGCGGCCGCACGGTTGGCGCCAACTCGACCCGACCTTACGGTTGCGATAGCCGGAGAGGGCCGTGATCGCCGCCGCCTTGAGCGCCTCATAGAGAAGACTCAAGCTCCGGTTCGACTTATGGGCCGTGTCGCTTTCGACGATCTTCCGGGACTCTACGGTTGTGCAGATGTATTCACAATGCTTTGTCGAGATAGGTGGTTTGGTCTCGAACAAGAGGGGTTCGGAATCGTTTTCCTCGAAGCTGCCGCCAGCGGAACACCCAGTGTTGCCGGAAATAGCGGAGGAGCCTACGAGGCAGTAGAGGATGCCAGGACGGGCATCTTGGTGCACGATCCAAGCGACCTTGGTTCTGTGACCGAAGCGGTTGGTAGACTCCTCGACGATCCCGAGTGCCGCTTGCGCTATGGCCAGTCAGCTCACAAAAGGGCTCAGAATGATTTTTCGTATGACCTTTTGGCAATGCGTTTGAAGAACTATTTCGATAATTTAGATTAGATTCAATCGGTATATACA
>CAYGGL010000017.1:0-5446 GCA_964349215.1 uncultured Acidimicrobiaceae bacterium
ACTTATAATAAGGCCTGTGGATTGTGGATAAGACGCCATTCCCGCAGGTAAGGGCTTGTTTTGTTATTAAGTTACAATCCACAGTTCTTCTTTCTTACACACAAAGGGACCATTGAAAAACTTATCCACTGTGGACAGCAACACCTCACCCCCAAGCAGACCGAAGATAATACATAGGTTTATCCACAACCAGTAAACTAGCCTTTCATTGAATGCTAGGTATTTCATGAAACTGAAGGACTGGCGCTGCGGATTTTGTGCATCAGTTCGGTTACCTGGTCATAGATCTGGCGCCGCTCTTTCATCAAAGCACCAATCTTTTCTACTGCATGGATCACGGTTGTATGGTCTCTACCCCCGTATTCCCGCGCAATTGCCGGATAACTCAAGTCGGTCATCTCTCGACAAACGTACATACCTATCTGTCTTGCCATCACTAAGGGACGCCTACGGCTCTTGCCTTGCAGTTCTTGAATGGAGAAATCAAACATTTCAGATGTTGCTTCGAGAATTATTTTTGCCGTTATAACCCGGGTTCGAGTGTCACCCAGGACATCGCCAAGCACTGTGGAAGCAAGTTCTGAAGTCAGAGATTCGTGATTGAGGCTTGCATAGGCCGTAACACGAATCAGTGCCCCTTCAAGTTCTCGAATGTTCTTAGTGATGTTTGTGGCAATGAATTCAAGGACTTCGTCTGGAATTGGCGTTAACTCTCGTTCAGCCTTCTTACGAAGAATTGCCAGACGAGTTTCAAGTTCAGGCGGCTGAATGTCTGTTATCAATCCCCATTCAAAACGACTGCGGAGTCGATCTTCAAGAGTGGCAATTGAGCGCGGGGGGCGATCTGAACTGATGACAATTTGGCGATTCGCAGCGTGGAGCTGATTAAAAGTGTGAAAGAACTCTTCTTGGAGTCCCTCCTTGCCTTCCATGAACTGAATATCGTCAATCAGCAATACGTCATTTTCTCGATAGTGACGCTTGAAATCGCTAGCGGTATTTGAGCGAATCGATTCCACGAAGTCGTTCAAAAATGCCTCAGTAGAAACGTAACGAACTTGGTAAGCCTGGTAGTTCTCGTGAACATAGTGGGCTATTGCGTGTAACAGGTGAGTCTTTCCCAACCCCGCCACGCCGTAGATAAACAAAGGGTTATATGAGCGAGCCGGGGTTTCTGCAACAGAAAGCGCAGCCGCATGAGCGAATCGGTTTGATGCACCCGTAACAAACGCATCAAAGGTATATCGAGGATTTAGCGCCTGTGCCGGCGTGCTTCTAAATCTTCCTTGGGGTCGCCGCTGTTCGTCTCGTGCAGTACGGATGCTGTCTGGGTTCAGATGTGAAGCAGAGGTAGTTTCATCCGAGTCGTTACGGCTATCTTCAATGGCCCCAATTCCGGGAAATAATTCTTGTGTGACTGCATCGGGGCGAACCTGGAAATCGAGGTGGATATCAGAGGCACCGAGCTCGCTGAGGTGGCGTGTAACTAGATCTAACCACTGACCCTCGATGCGCTCTTTGACCAAAGAGCTAGGGACAGCGATTACCAATACATCTTCATCAATCGCTAAGGCGACGGTAGTTTGGAAGCAGCTGACCCACGTGGCTTCAGATATTTGATCTCGAAGAGCCGACAGGCAAGATGTCCATAACTGCTCTGCTTGTTGCAAGGTAATTCATCTCCAGAAGTCAGCCATCCACAATATGATCCACAAGGTGTGGAAAACGCGTACAGCCCGGTTCACGTTACATGAACCGAACCGATCGTCATAGTGCGACGGAGACTTCTAATTCGTGCGCCGAAACTGACCCTACCCCAAGCCCCAGGATCTCTAAACAGAGAATTTAAAATGCCCTAAGCGATAAATCTCCACACCATGGGTTGCTGATATGGATGATCACCCTCTACCCTCGTTGCTATTCCCAACACCTATGTTTGGTTGGGCACTAGAACAACAAGAGAGGCGTCGTGAAACGCACCTACCAGCCCAACAACCGTAAACGGGCCAAAAACCACGGGTTTCGTCACCGCATGTCAACGCGTGCAGGACAAGCCATTATAAAAGCGCGTCGCCGCAAAGGACGTCACAAACTTTCTGCCTGAGTTCCAAATACTGAATTTATATTTTGCCAACGACTATCTGGAGAATTCGTAAACGTTCTACCTTTGTTCAACTCGCAAGTGGTGGAAGAAAGTGCCGGGTCGATTGCATCACAATCACCTGGCTGGAAGATACTCATTTTGGATTCGACCCACCTCAGGTGGCATTTTCCGTCGGTAAATGGGTTGGCTCGGCAGTAGTTCGCAACAGAGTCCGTCGGCGACTTCGAGCGATCATGGCTGATTTTGCAGGCGATCTTTCCCCCGGTTGTTATCTGGTGGGGGCTGGATCAAAAAGCGGCGAAGCTAAATTCGATGATATACGAGGAAATATATGGAAAGCACTACAGAATTTGGGAGCAATTCAAGCTGGACCGAAACCTCACCCCCACGGTCTGAAAAACTAAATATCCCAACCAGCCTTTTATACAAAATATTCAGAGGGTGGCAGATCGCCAGGTCTGGCCATCCTTCCCCTTGTCGCTTTGTTCCCAGCTGCTCAAGTTATGGAATAGAAGCCCTAAAAGAATATGGCGCAATAAGAGGTTTTTATCTCACTATACGTCGCATTCTTCGTTGTAACCCGTGGGGTCCATATGGTTATGACCCAATTCCTGAGCGGAAGGCTTCTAGCCATGTTTGATCTTCTTGCGAATTCACTCGCCTTTTTGTATGACCTATGGCCTTCTTATGGCGGATCCATCGTCCTGTTCACCCTTGCAATCATGTTGGTGCTCACTCCGCTGTCGTTAAAGAGTTCCAGGTCGATGATTGCAATGCAGCGCCTAGCTCCTGAGCTAAAGAAGCTTCAAAAAGAACACAAGGATGATCGAGAGGCTTTAAACAGGGAAATGATGGCTCTTTATCAAGAGCACAAAGTAAGCCCATTCAGCTCTTGTCTTCCGATGTTGCTACAAATGCCGGTCTTCTTTATCTTGTATAGAGTTCTGAGCGGGCTTACTTCCATCGGTAAAGACGGCAATTTCAACCCCAAGTATCTTGACGCTGAGTCATCATTGGCAATCGCGCTGAGAAAGACCAACGAAATGATGTCTTTTGGGATGGATCTCTCGAAA
Source organism: uncultured Acidimicrobiaceae bacterium (assembly GCA_964349215.1). Lineage (GTDB taxonomy): Bacteria > Actinomycetota > Acidimicrobiia > Acidimicrobiales > CADCSY01 > JACOTK01. Next base: position 3,178 of record CAYGGL010000017.1, read on the forward strand.
GGGGCCATAAAAGAGCTCCAAACAGAAGGAATTATTACCGCACTTCCTTACCTTTTTCTGGTAGGAATCGTTGGAGTAACGGCTTATTATCAGCAACGTCAGGTCTCATCCCGTAATCCAAATGCCGAAGTAAACCCCCAACAGCAGATGGTGATGAAGCTAATGCCGGCAATCTTTGTGTTTATGTCGACTTCTTTGCCCGCCGGAGTGGTTCTTTACTTCGTGGTATCAAATATTGTTCGAATCGCGCAGCAGGGATGGATCACGCGAGTCGAATACGGCGATGATAAGCCTGGAAAAATAATTGAGACACGAGTAGTTCAAGATAATTCAAAAAGTACGGCTAAACCCGCTGTGAAATCTTCACAACGCAATAAAAAGAAAAGGAAATAGATACGTGGAGTGGGTAGAGACGACTGGGAAAACGATTGAATCAGCAAAAGACGCAGCCCTTGATCAATTGGGTGTTGACGAAGATGATGCTGAATTTGAGATATTAGAAGAACCCAAGAGCGGACTTTTTGGGCGAATCCGCCAGGAAGCCAGGGTTAGGGGAAGAGTTAGGCCCACAACCCCAAGGGCAAAGACTGAAAGACGAGACAGAGGAAAGCGCAATACTCGTGCGACACAACCCCGCGCGAATGTGCCCTCCGAAAGTTCAGAACAACCCGATACCAATAATCGGCCCGACACTAATAAAAGTGGTACTAAGAAGTCAGGGAAACCCTCTAACAAGAGGCAAGAAGGAGCGAAAGTGGAAACCGACGTAACGCTTGTTGAGCAGGGAGAAATAGCCAAAAAATTCGTCAGCGGACTTATAGAGGCCTTTGATATTCCATGTTCGGTAGAAGTTAGAGAACTAGAGGAGAACACCCTTGAAGTGGTTGTAACAGGCGAAAACCTGGGGCTTTTAGTAGGTCCACGTGGGGCGACACTGACTGCAGTGCAGGACCTTTCAAGAACTGCTCTTCAACACGCTCTAAATGGAGCAAGGGGAGCTCGGTTACGCGTTGATATAGCTGGCTATTGGGAGAAACGTAGGGCCGCACTTGAACGATTTGCCAAAGAAGTATCAGCACAAGTTCTTGAAACTGGCACCAGCGTGGCCCTAGAGCCCATGGATGCTGCCGATCGTAAAGTGGTTCACGACACGGTGAATGAGATTGAAGGCGTTCAAACTGTTTCTGACGGCGAAGATTCCCGTCGCCATGTAGTGATCAAGCCCGCTTGATCTATGGACGAAGGGCGTCAGCTGCTGGATGTCCTTGGTAATGCAAGAGAACTAGGGTTTTTAGGGCCTGGCCCTGTAGAAGACCACCTAAACCATGCGCTCGCCTATATAGATCTGATTGGTCCTGATTGGTCCGGAAGAGCGGTAGATCTAGGAAGCGGAGGCGGGATTCCCGGACTTGTGCTGGCTTCCTTTATCGCAGGATCCAACTGGGTCCTCGTCGATTCACAAGAGCGTAGGGCCGAGTTTCTGGGTTCATCTATTAAAAAGCTGTCTCTAGAGCAAAGAGTTTCCGTTTTAAATGAGCGGGCTGAGGCAGTGGGAAGAAATGCAACTCATAGGCATCAGTACGACCTCGTTGTGGCAAGAAGTTTTGCTTCTCCCCCCGTAACGGCGGAATGTGCGGCCCCACTATTAAAGCAAGGGGCAAGGCTAATTGTGAGCGAGCCACCTATTGAAGAAAAAAAGGCTGGGCGTTGGCCCGCTGAAGGACTCTCACTACTTGGGCTCAAGTTAGAACTAGTCTCCTCTGGAGTACCCAGCCTCGCGGTAATTAGGAGCACCGAGCTGTGCACGGAAAAGTATCCAAGAAAAACTGGGATCCCTGCGAAGAGACCGCTCTGGTGATGTTTCACGTGGAACATCCAAGAGCTCTGCTCCAATGATCCAGGGTCATGTTTCACGTGGAACATCTGAGGCCCTAACGGATTACGCCAAGAGATATGTTTCACGTTAAGCATGAATTGGCAGCCCATAGTTTAGATGTCATTTAAATTTATTTTGAGAATATGCTTGGATTAGTCCTGACCATGTTCTAGTATGCAGAACATGTCAGAGGGGCTCAGCGATTCAGCCGATAGCACCGACGCCTTATTCGAAAGAATAAGGGCTCTCCACACTACAAACCTAAAGAGCGATGCCCCGGAAGAGACCCAAGTGACACAACATCAAGCGGATGAAGAAGAGCCCCAATCTGCTGATGAGGAAGTGGTGCTTCAAGAAGATGGTGAAGATCTAAATGCCATGGCGATAGAGCCA